>CAZKIR010000136.1:0-9450 GCA_964552835.1 uncultured Bacteroidales bacterium | reverse complement strand
TGGAAGACAAGGGGTTAAAAGAAAAATCCGATCAAAAGGTTTGGGCCTTGCTAGGGGACGGCGAAATGGACGAACCCGAATCCATGGGCGCCATTACCCTGGCCTCAAGAGAGAACCTGGACAACCTCGTTTTCGTGATAAACTGCAACTTGCAACGACTTGACGGTCCAGTGCGCGGGAATGGTAAAGTGATCCAGGAATTGGAAGCCGCGTTTAAAGGGGCACGGTGGAACGTGATAAAAGTAATATGGGGCGAGGATTGGGATCCCTTGCTAGAAAAAGATAAAGACGGTACCCTGGTAAAACGCATGGGAGAAATAGTAGACGGCCAATACCAAAAATATTCCGTTTCAAAAGGGGACTATATCCGGAAAGAATTCTTTGGTAAACACGAAAAATTGTTAAAATTAGTAGAAAACTACTCGGATGAAGAACTGGAAAAACTGCGGCGCGGCGGGCACGACCCGGTGAAAGTGTACAATGCTTTTAAAAAAGCTGTTGAAAACAAGGGATCGCCCACGGTAATCCTGGCACAAACCATTAAAGGCTATGGACTGGGCGAAGCAGGCGAAGGCCGGAACGTGACCCATCAACAAAAAAAGTTGAACGAAGAAGAACTACGGCATTTCCGCGGTAGATTTGGAATACCTATTAGCGACGAAAAACTGGGCGAGGCCCCTTTTTACAAACCCAAAGATGACAGCGAGGAAATGAAATACCTCGAAAAACAAAGAAAAAAATTAGGCGGCTACCTCCCGAAACGGGATGAAAAACGGTTTCCAAAAATAAACATGCCAGACAATAAAGTTTTTAAAGAATTTTTACAAGATAGCGGTGAGCGTGAAGTAGCCACTACCATGGCTATCGTACAAATGATGTCAAGTTTTTTAAAGGACAAGAACATTGGTAAATACATCGTGCCCATCGTTCCGGACGAATCCCGTACCTTTGGGATGGACGCCTTGTTTCGCCAAGTTGGCATCTATTCCCACGTGGGGCAATTGTACGAGCCCGTGGACCGGGAAAGCCTCTTGTATTATAAAGAAGCCAAAAACGGGGCGATCCTGGAAGAAGGCATCACCGAGGCGGGTTCCATGTCTTCCTTTATCGCTGCAGGCACGGCTGGGGTAAGCCATGGCGTGCCCACCATCCCCATGTTTATTTTTTATTCCATGTTCGGGTTTCAGCGTGTAGGCGATTTAATTTGGGCCGCCGCCGATGCCCGGGCCAAGGGGTTCATGATCGGGGGCACCTCGGGAAGGACTACCTTACCAGGCGAAGGCCTGCAACACGCCGATGGAAACAGTCATTTACTGGCTTTCACAACACCCAATATAAAAGCTTATGACCCTACCTTCGCATACGAGTTAGCCGTGATCATGAAAGAGGGCCTAAAACGGATGTACGTGGACAAGGAAGATTTAATATATTACATCACGGTAATGAACGAGAAATATACCATGCCTGCCATACCCAAGGGCGTGGAAGAAGCTATCCTGAAAGGTCTTTACCGTTACCGAAAAACCAGCAAACAAGGCAAAAAAAAGAAAGTGCACTTGCTGGGCAGCGGTTCTATCTTACGCGAAGCCCTGTCAGCAGCCGAAATGCTAGAGAAAGAATACAACGTGCCGGCAGACGTATGGAGTGCCACGAGCTATAAAGAATTGTACATGGATGCCCGGGACACAGAACGGGAAAATATCTTGAAAGGCCAAAACAAGAAAGCCTACGTTCAAGAATGCCTGGACGACGAAGGTGGGGAAGTTTTCGTGGCCGCTACCGACTACGTGAAAGCCGTGCCTTTGTCCGTGGCCAAATGGATACCCGGTGATTATTATGCCCTGGGAACAGATGGGTTTGGCCGAAGTGACAACCGAAGGGCCTTGCGTGACTTTTTCGAGGTAGATGATCGGCATATTGTCTTCACGGCATTGTCTGGCTTGGTGAAAAAAGGTGGACTAGAGAAAGATACCTTGAAAAAGGCCGCCAAGAAACTAAATATCGATACCAACAAACCCAATCCTGCATTTGATTGATAAAAACCTATATTCCATGGCACGAGAAGTAAAATTACCCGAGATAGCAGAAAACATTGACGTGGCCACTGTCATTGAAATCCTCGTATCTGAAGGGGATCAAGTAAAAGAAGAACAATCTCTTATCGAGATCGAAACCGAGAAAGCTGCTTCTGACATCCCATCACCAGTGGCGGGTATTATAAAAGAAATCAAGGTGAAGGAAGGGGAAGAAATAAAGGTGGGCTCCACCATCCTATTAATAGAAGAAACCAGTGGATCTGGGGAAGATAAAGGGAAAGAAGAAAAAGGGCAAGCCGAAAAAATCGAAGAAAAACCACCGGAAAATGAAAAGCCCGATGAAAAGAAAGAAGCCGAAGAGAAACAAGTAAAAAAGGAAAAAGAAAAGAAAACCCCTTCAACCAGGGAGGCCAAACCAGTACCTGCCGCCCCGTCAGTAAGAAGGTTTGCCAGGGAAATCGGTATTGACATCCAGCAAGTACAAGGAACAGGCCCTGGCGAAAGGATCACCCTGGATGACGTGAAGGCTTTCTCGAAGCAAAAAAATGAAGGCCAAGCAGGCACTGGGGCAATAGGCAAGGGTTTTCCACTCCCCGATTTCTCCAAATGGGGCGAAACCGAAAGAAAACCACTGAGTAAGGTACGCCAGATAACAGCTGAGAATACCTTGCAATCCTGGAATTCCATCCCGCATGTGACCCAATTTGACAAGGCCGACGTGACCGGGCTGGAAGAATTTAGGAAAAAACATGGAAAAGCAGTCGAAAAGGCAGGTGGAAAGCTCACGGTAACGGCTATATTATTAAAATTAGCCGGTTTTGCCTTGAAAGAATTTCCCCGCTTCAACAGCAGCCTGGACATGGACAATAAAGAAATTGTTTACAAAAAATACATTAACATCGGGGTCGCGGCCGACACCGAAAGGGGCTTACTCGTGCCCATTATTCGCGACGTGGACAAAAAGTCGCTGACCGAACTAGCGATCGAATTGGGCGAGATGGCCCAAAAAGCCCGGAACAAGAAAATTTCACCCGACGAGTTGCAAGGAGGCAATTTTACTATATCAAACCTGGGCGGATTGGGAGGAACAAACTTTACACCAGTAATCTTTCCGCCGCAAGTGGCCATATTGGGCATTGCCCGGGCCCAAACCGAACCCGTGTATATCGATGGGGAGTTCAAACCCCGGCTCCTATTGCCCTTGAACCTATCGTATGACCACCGGGTAATTGACGGGGCTGATGGCGCCCGCTTCTTGCGGTGGGTGTGCAATGGCTTGGAAAACCCGTGGGCCATGTTCATATAAAAGGGTTTTACCACGAATTTAATGATAACTTGCAATTTGTTTATACTAGCTGTAAAAATGAGCAACTATATTGCATCAATCAAAAAAAGCAACATTTAAACAATATTTCAACCACATTTACAACTATATTTAAACAGTGTTTTGTATAATGAAAATATTTAACCACTAAAATAAGGGTAGTACCTATAAAAGATATTTACAAATGGCAAAAAAAACAAACAAAACTCAAGTTGCCGTGATTGGCGGAGGGCCTGGCGGTTATGCCGCGGCTTTCATGGCGGCAGACTTGGGCATGGACGTTCACTTGATTGACCCCGGGGACAACCCTGGCGGCGTATGCCTTTACCGGGGATGCATCCCCACCAAAGCCTTGTTGCACGTGGCCAAGGTAAAAAGAGAAGCGGCCAGGGCAAAGGATTTTGGTTTTCAATATCATGAACCGGATATTGAACTTGACAAGCTCAGAAAGTGGAAAGACAGCGTGGTAAACAAGTTAACGGGAGGCCTTGGGCAGCTCTCGAAACGCCGAAAAGTGAAGCATATCCAAGGTTTTGCCCGCTTTAAAGACAAAAATACCCTGGAAATTGAAAAAAATGACGGGAAAAAAGAAAAGCTTGCATTTGAAAACGCCATCCTCGCCACGGGTTCAAAACCCATGATATTGCCCGGGATGGATATAAGCCATGAACGGATCATGACGTCCAAGGAAGCCTTGGACCTGGAAGATATTCCTAAAAAACTTTTGATCGTGGGGGCTGGATACATTGGTTTGGAAATGGCCACCATTTACGGGGAACTCGGATCCAAGATAACCGTAGTGGAACTGACCCCGGAAATATTACCAGGCCAGGATCGCGATCTCGTGAAAGTTTTCGAGAAAGTGAACAAAAATTTATTTGATGATATCCTGCTAGAAACCAAGCTAAAAGAAATAAAACCCGGCAAAAACAGCGTGAAAGTGATCCTGGAAGGCCATGAAGGGGAAAAAGAAAAAACTTTTGATAAAGTATTGATCGCCGTGGGAAGAAAACCCCTGACAGAAAACCTGGGCCTGGAAAAAATAGGAATTGAGACAGGCGAAAAAGGTTTTATGAGCGTGGATGCGCAACGGAAAACAAAGCTTGAAAATATATATGCTATAGGCGATATCACGGGCAACCCAATGTTGGCCCACAAGGCCAGCCACGAGGGGATCGTGGCCGCCGAAGCCATCGCGGGCAAGAAAACCGCTTTTGAACCAAGGGCTATCCCGGCTGTCGTTTTTACCGACCCGGAAATGGCTTGGTGTGGCTTGACCGAGACCGAGGCCAAAAAACAAGGGATAGAAGTAGAAATAGCAAAATTTCCCTGGGCTGCTTCCGGTCGAGCTGTTACTTTAAACCAAGCCGAAGGCTTGACCAAACTGATCATTGATCCGGAAACCCAACGGATTTTAGGGGTAGGCATTGCCGGTGCCCAAGCGGGCGAATTGATCGCGGAAGCTACTTTAGCAGTAGAAATGGCCGCCGTGGTGGACGACCTGCACCTGACCATCCACGCCCACCCTACCCTATCGGAAACCTTAATGGAAGCAGCTGCCTCTTTTCATGGAACGGCAACCCATATTTATCGGCCGAAAAAAAAGAATAAATGACCCTTTAATCAAATAAATCTATTTATCATGTACACGGCAATTATCATCATCCTCGCATTATTTGGTATTTGGCTTATATCCAAAGGTATTAAAAAGAAAAAAAAACCCTTTTTATGGAGTGGCATCATCCTTTTGGTGGCCACTTTTGCTTTTTTCGGGTTCATGGGTTTCTGGGGCGAATACCTGTGGTTCAAGTCCATCGGCTACAACGACCGCTTTATAAAAGAAATCGCCATCAAGGCCCTGATGATATTCATTGGTGCGGTAGCCGGTTTTATCCTCACCTGGCTCCTTACCTTTAGCATCAAGGGAAACCAAAAAGGCATCCGCTGGACGGGCTCCATTATCGGGCTGATTTTTGGCGGAATCTGGGGGTTTAGCAACTGGGCTACTGTCTTGCTGTTTTTAAACCGTACGGTAGCGGGTATTACCGAACCTGTCTTAAACCTTGACGCGTCCTTTTACCTCTTTAACTTGCCCTTGCTAAACGCCTTGTATATTTTCTTTTTCGTTATTTTCTTGATTTCCGGTATCAGTGCCTACTTGTCGGCCGCTTCGCGCGACGGGGACAAGCTGCAAAACATGGGGCTTGACAGCCTGAACCGTTTTCCTTCCTTTTTCTTGAGTGGCGGATTGTTGCTGGTATTGCTCGGCATTGGAAAATTCCTGAACAGGTACGAGTTGCTGTATTCAAACTGGGGCGTGGTGTCCGGTCCGGGCTGGACCGACGTGAACGTGCGCTTGCCCATGTATTGGGTTAGTTTTATTATCACCTCGGGCTTGGGCATTGTCATGTTATTACCTGGCCTTCGGAAGGCATTTTTCCAGATGGTACGGCTAAAACAAGTAAAAAATACCGATATCCTGGCATACTCCACTATCTCCACGGCTACTTTCGTGCTGGCCTCCTGGCTTATCTTGCTTACCATGGTGCCCGGGATGCTCCAATGGCTCGTGGTGCAGCCTAACGAGATCACCATGGAAAGGCCGTTTATCGAGAACAACATCAAACTGACACGCTACGGGTTTAACCTTCAAGACATTGAAGAAAAACAATTTCCAGCCACGGAACAATTTAACCGCCAACTGGTGCAAGAAAACCCCGAGATATTCGACAACATCCGCCTGTGGGACTGGCGGGCCCTGGATGCCGTGTACAAGCAATTTCAAGAAATCCGGTTATATTATAAATTCAAAGATGTGGATATTGATCGCTACCATTTTGATGACAATTACAACCAGGTGATGGTCTCGGCGCGGGAAATGAAACTCGAGAACTTGCCCCAGCAAAGCAAAACGTTCGTGAACAAGCGGTTTAAGTATACCCACGGCCATGGCATAACCATGACAAAGGTAAACGAGTTTACCGAGAAGGGCTTGCCCAATCTCTTGATTAAAGATATCCCGCCCAAGAGCAAGTATCCTAAACTAGATATACAGCAACCCAGGATTTATTACGGGGAATTGACCAATACCCCCGTGGTAGTGAACTCGGAAGAAGAAGAATTTGATTATCCCAATGGTGAAAAAAACGTGTATTACCGCTACGAGGGTGAAGGTGGGGTACAAATCTCGAACACCTGGCGAAAATTCTTGTTTGGCTGGAAATTTGACGGCACCCGGTTTTTCCTTTCTTCCTACCCAAAGGAAAAAAGCCGCTTGATGTTTTACCGGCAAATCCAACAAAGGGTAAACAAGTTAGCTGGGTTCCTTGATTTTGATGACGATGCTTATATCGTGCTGGCCAATGGGCAATTATACTGGATAATAGATGCTTATACCCAATCAAAATATTTCCCGTACAGTGAACCTTTTACCAGCGAGGGCACCGTGCGCTATGATGCCAACCAGCAAAGGGCGCTACGGACCAGTGAAGTGCCCCACTTGCAGGGCGCCAACTATGTTCGTAACTCGGTGAAAACTGTTATCAACGCTTTCACGGGCGAGGTAAAATTTTACGTGTTCGAGCCCAAGGACCCGCTCGTGCGGACCTGGGACAAGGTTTTTCCCGGCGTGTTCCTGCCGCGGGATGAAATGCCCGAATACCTGGAGAAACACGTGCGCTATCCCCTGGACATGCTTACCGTACAAGGACTGGTGTATGCCAAGTACCACATGACCGATCCCACGGTGTTTTATAACCAGGAAGACCTGTGGATACGGGCCACGGAAAAATATTACAACAACATTCAACCGGTTGATCCTTATTACATCATGTGGGAACCCCCTGGTTCGGATCAGGCCGAATTCGTGCTAATGCAGCCTTACACCCCGAAAAACCGCCAAGTACTTATCGGATGGATTGCCGGGATGTGCGACGGGGATAATTATGGCCGCTTCCTGGCCTACAAGTTCCCGAAAGAAAAACGGATACTCGGCCCGCAACAGGTTGAGACCAAGATCGATCAAGATTCCTTTTTATCCGGCCAATTGACACTTTGGGACCAACGGGGCTCGAACGTGATACGGGGCAACGTGCTGGCCATTCCCGTGAGCGGGACCATCATTTACGTGGAACCGATCTACCTGCAATCTGAAACGGCCGCTTACCCGGAACTACGCCTGGTGGCCATCATGCACAACGATCGCTTGAGCTACGCCGAGACATTCGACAAGGCTTTGGAAGGTTTGTACACGGGTGAAGTGCAACCGCCCATGAAACCCTCGGAAGAAATGGCCATTGGCGGCGACATGGAAAAACTCATACAGCAAGCCAACCAAGCTTTCGAACGTTACTTGCAGCAAATGGGCAACCAAAATTTTGAAGATGCCAGCAGTGCCTTGAACGATTTAAAAGAGAGCTTGAGGCAACTGGAAGAAGGGGGCAGCGAGTAAGCGAAAAGCCCTGTATTGTGTAAATATACCCTTGTGCTTAGCATGGCCCGAAAGCTTCCTTAGCTGTTCGCTAGCCTGGAGAAACCGGTGTAGGGGCGCATCTCGATCAAGTCGAAAGAAATAAAGCCTTCTTCTACCAGTGGCAAGGTATCAAGCAATTGCTTGGCTTCTGCCTTGTCGGCACATTCCATGATGATAACGGCGGTTTTATTCTCGCTAAAATGGATGTCCCGGATTTTATCTTTTTCAATTAACTCGAGTACTTTCAAGGTCTCGGCCCGCAAGAAAGGGGCAAAATCTTCTAAGCTAACTTTTTCAGCGTGTTTTTCTAATGCCAGGATTTTCATGGTATTTGAATTTTTAAATGGAACATTTTGAATACCCCAAATATACCAATTTGCTTCTTAAAACCTGTTTTATGGTTTTCACGGACATAAAACACGCTTGATGAAAGAATTCTCGCGGCCCTTTCAAACAGCATTACCTTACCTGTACTACCCCCCACTCGACCACCGCAAAACCTTCCCGAACTATTTCCTGGATTGTTGGCTCCGGGAGTTCCATATCCCTAGGAAGGCCGCGCAGGGTGTATACCAACCGGAATATGTTATCCGGTTCAACGGAAAATTCCAGTTGTACTTGCTTGTCAATTCTTTCGTTAGTTTGCGGATATATGGCATAGAATGGATGATCAACCAATTTGGGAATCCAAAAATCAATAAAATCATTCATTTCTGTTTGGTTAAAACCATAGCTTTCCATGTTTTCCTTGAAAAAACTCTCCAGGTTCCCGGCAGCAACGGCCCAACCCTTTTGGTACTGGGAAATATCGGGGTTTTTGGACTCGTAAAACAAGTAGCCATATTGGCCGTCAATCGTCCCGTCAGGCTCAACTTGCACGCTCCATCCCTCGTTATACGCGGGAATTGACTTCACGACACGCCCACCGTTCGGGAAACGAAGGTTCACGTCCACTTTTATGGTTTCCTTGGGGTACAAGTAAACATTGGGTTTGTCCACCTGGATGTACAGGGGAATGTAATAATCCTGATATTTGCCGCTTACGGTAAATCCCTCCTGGTATAATTCGCCATAGGGCCCTTCAAACGCCATCAGGTAATCGCCTTCCGTTATATCTATCGCGAACCGGCCCAGGCTATCGGTAGTAAATGTTTTCACCACGCTCCCGTCCTGTTTGACATCCACTTTTGTATTGACCAATGGTTCATCATTAAAAAAGGACTGCGTCATGAATATCGAACCGTTAAACATGCCCGTGTTTACCTTGTCCAGGTCAATGTTCACGCTATCGCCGTATTGGCATTCACGGTACAAGGTATAATAACCTTCCCGCTTGGCATAAAGATAATAGGCCGAGGTATCCTGGTAAGGGTTTTCCTCTTCCACTTTCACCTGTATTTTTCTTTCTTCATCAAGGATCAAGGAATCCAGGAGGGTGCCCCATCCATCCGAATAGATATACACGCGGAGCTTGCCCTCGATTTTTTCGGTGATGATATTCCCCTGGTTGTCCACGCTCATTTTCCACTTTTCCCCGTTAGCCGATTGAAATTCCAGCTGCTCCATGGCAGGTAAGTTTTGCACGCTGCCGGCTTTTCGGGAATACAAAGCGTACGGGA
>CAZKIR010000135.1:3069-9488 GCA_964552835.1 uncultured Bacteroidales bacterium | reverse complement strand
ATTAAATGCCCAATCGATTGATTTGGAAAACCAGCGCAAGTGAAAATTAAATTCCCAGGGTTCCTGGAAAATACAACCGTGATGGCCGCCAATCATAATATATAATTGAGATTTTGGAATGTTGTCAAGGTATAATTTTTCATGTTTTCGAAAAATAAGGTCTTTTTCACCATTAATCAATAAAACGGGGTTAGGATATTGTTTTAGGCTGCCCAGGTAATCTCCCTTGGGTATTTCCCGAAAAACGTCTTGAATGGCATCATGGTAAAACCCCCCGTCCACGATGGGTCCTGCCATCTCATGCCCAAATTGCTTGATCCATATTTTCTTCTCTACCCTGTTTAAAAAACCCGAGTTCAGGTTTCTTGCTAAAAAGTTGAATATTTTAAAAGGTAAGGAATAGATTGACGTCTTTTTTTTCGGGCGGGGTTGAATGGTCGCGCTCACGAGGATCGCCCCGAGGGTAGTGCCCGGGTATTTTGAAATGTATTTTGAAACGACCAGCCCGCCTAGCGAAAAGCCCACGAGCAGGACTTTGTCAAGTTTCAGTTTCAGGATGGTATCGTGTATGATTTCAATGGTTTTTTCTACCGAGAATTTTTCGTTTTTTCTTTCCCCGTGGCCGGGCAAATCAATCGAGATTACCCGGAATTCCCCTGACAGGGCTTCATGCTGAGCGTGCCACATCTTGCGGCTTACACGAATACCATGTACAAAAAAGATTGTTTTTTTATGTTTTTCACCTGATACGTCATATCCTTTTCCAGACCTGATAATAGGTTTTTGTTCTTTTGTTGCCAGGGTTTCCATGTTAAATTATTTATTTGAAAACACGTGCAAGTTACGCGTTTAAGGTTAAGTCATTGAAAAGGGAATGTTTAGTTTTGGTTAAGTTTGTATGACAAGCACATATTCTTGTAGTTCAAGGTAACAGTAGCCTGGCTTATCCCGAGAATTTTTGGATATATTTTTTGGTGTTGAATTTGCGGGATGCCCCGTTCGCGTTCATGTACCGGATTTTTCCATACACCGGGCGTTCCTTCCATGCCCTGTCGTGTACCCCGCCAATGGCCCACGCGCAACCGGTATACCCGTTCGGGTCACGGCCGTCTAATTCATACTTGTCGTTCAGGTAAATGGCTATATCCAGGGCTTCCTCCGGCGATTTCGTCCATTCCAATATTTTTTTTGCCCAGTACATTCTCATGTATCCATGCATCTTGCCGAGACGCACCATTTCTACTTGTGCCGCGTTCCATAACGAGTCGTGGGTGCGGGCTTGCTCGAACTGTTCAAGCGTGTAGAGATATTCTCTTTCATCCCCGCGGTGTTCGTCCAGGGTTTTTTTTGCCCAACCCGGAAAGGCTTTAAATTGCCCATAACTGGGCTCGTACCAGCAAAAGTTGTCCGAGAGTTCTTTTCGGACGATCAATTCTTCCAGGAAGGCTTCCTTGGCTTCATTTTTCACCCCGGCAGCATACACCCTTAAGGCCACGTGCTGCGACGATAGTTGCCCAAAATGCAGGTAGGGCGATAAACCCGAAACCATTTCCTCGTTCGGGTCGTTTCGTTTTTGATCGTATAGGGCTAATTTCTCTTGCACGAAATGCTCAAGGGCTTTTTCCCCGGCAGTACTTCCGGGTTTTATCCAATCAACAGGGGCAAGGCTTTTATCCACGCGAAGTCCATCGCGTATTTTTGCCCAGTCGTTTTTGGGTTTTCCTCCAAGGGTTTTAGCCTTTTCGAATCCGGGAAAAGGTATAAGAAATGCATCCAAATGTTTCCTGATTTTCGGGCGCAGGGTGTACGCGCCGAATTCTTTCTTGTTTGAGACATGGCGGCAAGGAACAATATTATGGGCATCCACCTCGTGAAAGGGGATAGAAATTTTATTTTCTACTTCTTCTTTCCATTGCCTTTTGATTTTCAGGGGATCAAAATCCGTTACCAGGGCAGAAGCATGTTTTTGTCCGATAAATTCAGGGATTTCCTGGCCTGGTTCTCCCGTGAGGAGATAAAAAGAAATATTTTTTTCTTGAAGATCCCTTTCTACTTCTTCCAAACCTTTAAGCATGAAGTCGTATTGCCTCCAGTTCGCGTTTAAAAAACCAGGCACCAGGCAAAAAACCACTACTACTTCCGAACGGAGATTTTTTGCTATATCCATTGCATGCAACAGGGCCCAGTTATGGTTTGCCCGCTGGTCTCGGCTCATCCAGTAAATGATTGGCCCGGTTTGTATATTCCCGGCTTTTCGTGTAGTTACCCGTTCAGGTTGTACCATATTATTATTTTTACCCGTCTTGTTTAAAGACATAGAGTTGCCCGGTTTCGTATTTCATGATTTTTACCTTGTCGCCTTTATTGACAAAACCTGATTCCGACCGGGCATCGTATATTTCTCCTTCTAGTTCTACCTTTCCCGAGGGCCTTAATACCGTGTGGGCAACCCCGGTTTTTCCTTTTAAGCTATGGTAAGTGGCATCCCCGCTCACGTAACCCTCGGTGATGTTTTGGATAGAATCCAGCGCGAGGCCTGAAAATCTTTTTGAGCCAAATATTTTCCGGCTGGCAATGATGGAAAGCACCAGGGACAAGAACATGGATACTACCACGGTAAAAAGGGCTTTTACTAACTTATCCAGGTTTCCGCCTTCAAACTCCCACACGATCTTGCCGACCATGCTCAACGTGAGCCCGGCAATCATCAGGGTTATACCGATAATGCCAGCCACCCCGAACCCGGGGATGGCGAATATTTCAACCCCTACCAGTAACAATCCGAGGGCAAACAATACCAATTCCCAGTTTTCGGCCAGCCCCTCGAGGTACAAGGGGGCAAAATATAAGACGGCGGCCAGCGCGGCAGCAGCCAGGGGGAAGCCAATGCCAGGGGATTGCAGTTCAAAATATATGCCCCCGATAATGATCATGATCAGTATACCTTGCAAAGCAGGGTTTACCAGGAACCCGATCACTTTATCCAGGTTTGATGGCTTGTATTCCTTGATCACGTATTCTTCTATCCCGGCTTTTTTAATGGCTTCTTTCAAAGAACCGGCCTCTCCCTCGCAAAACCCATGCTCGATAGCTTCTTTACTGGTAAATGTCAAAACTTTTCCCGAGTCAATAATCCCGGCTATGGATATTCGTTCGTCTACCATGGCCTCGGCGATGCGCGGGTCCCTTTTCCACTTGTATATCGTGTCGGTACCCTGTACGATGGTATCTTTCCCTTGTGCCTCGGCCGTGGCGCGCATGGTCGAGCGCATGTATGATTGGTACTTGTCGGGCATTTCCTCGCCGGTTTGGTTTACCACCGTGGCCGCACCAATGTTTGCCCCGGGCCGCATATAAATTTTGTCGCAAGCGATGGAGATCAAGGCCCCGGCCGATGCCGCGTTATTATCAATAAAAACATACACGGGCACGGGATAATTCAGTATTCGTGTCCGGATGGAATCGGCTGAAACCACCATACCCCCGTAGGTGTTCATGTGAATAAAAACATGATCGGCCTCCAATGCACGGGCTTCTTCCAGGCTTTGCTGGACCGTGCGCCAAACTTTCGGGCCAATTTGATCTTTGATCTCAAAAGTGTAAACCACGCTGGAATCTGAATACGCGAAAGAAAGGCCGTGGAATAGGATGTTGGCCAGCAAGACAAGGCATAAAAAACGTTTTTGGTTCATCTGAAATGGGTTTTACTTGTAACAGCATAAAAATACGTTAAAATTTTGAAAGAAATTTGTACCTTGCCGCCGAAAATAAAACCAAAAGTATTTTTTTCGTGAAATTAGCTAATAAAATTGTCTGGATAACTGGTGCATCTAGCGGGATAGGGGCGGCCAGCGCGATCGAGTTTGCCCGTAACGGGTGCCATCTGGTATTATCGGGCCGTAACGTGGAGCGTTTGAAAAAAGTTGAGCAAAAATGCTTGCAATATCCCGTGAAAACGTATATTCTTCCTTTTGAACTATCGGATACCCATGAGATTCCAGCTTTGGTGGAGAAAGTGATACAATGGGGCGGCCGTGTAGATATCCTCTTTAATAATGGTGGTATTAGCCAGCGTTCGCTCACCGTGGAAACTGATCTGGAAGTGGATCGAAAAATCATGGAGACCAATTATTTTAGCGCGGCTATCTTGACAAAGAAAGTGTTACCGCACATGATAAAACAAGGGGAAGGGTATATCCTGGCTACCAGTAGCGTGACCGGCCTGTTCGGGTTTCCCTTGCGGTCCGCCTATAGCGCTTCAAAACATGCCATGAAAGGTTTTTTCGAGACCGTGCGTACAGAGAACAAGAAACATGGCATCCGGGTTTCAATTTTTTATCCCGGAAGGATAAAGACTAATATTTCCTTGCATGCCTTGGAAAAAGAAGGGAAGGAACATGGCAAGATGGACCAGGGCCAGGAAAAAGGCATCCCGGCAGAGAAATGTGCCCGGGTTATCGTGAAAACGGTGAAACGGGATAAAAAGGACAAGCTTATAGCACGGGGGGAAACCCTTATGGTTTGGCTTAAAAAGTATTTTCCGGGTTTGTTTTATTTTATTACTTCCCGGATTAGCCCGACTTGATGAGGGTTATATAGTGTCTCTTAGAAAACGTTATATTTTCTTAAAAAGCCATTATTTGACATGCGATGTTACTGTTTTGGCAGTTTCCCTTTAGCCGGTAGACGACAAGGACAACAGCAAAAAAGGGATATTAAATTTTAACAAACTACTATTTTTTTTACTTTATGGGCCTTACAAAAATTAAATTAGACATGGAAAACTACATGATTAGTGGAATTCAGCAAGTCGGGATTGGCGTTAGCGATGTGATGGAAGCATGGAAATGGTACGCCAAGTATTTTGGGATGGACGTGAGGATATTTGAAGATGATACGGTTGCTGAATTAATGCTCCCGTATACGGGTGGAATACCCCAGAAGCGGCACGCTGCACTGGCCATGAACTTGCAAGGGGGCAGCGGGTTTGAAATTTGGCAATACACGGATCGCGTACCACGAAAGCCTGGTTTTGATATACAATTGGGCGACCTGGGTATTTTTGCCGCGAAAATCAAGACCAAGGATGTGGAAGAAACATATAAATCCTTTCATGAAAAAGGGATTCACCTTTTAAACCAAATCAGTAAATCACCGGAAGGGATGCCGAATTTTTTCCTTACCGA
The DNA here is from genome assembly GCA_964552835.1 of uncultured Bacteroidales bacterium. Lineage (GTDB taxonomy): Bacteria > Bacteroidota > Bacteroidia > Bacteroidales > CAYFUP01 > CAZKIR01. The sequence continues at coordinate 4,302 of CAZKIR010000135.1, read as the reverse complement.
CCCCTATGATAACCATTTCCAGGTAGTTCCTTCAAGCGCTTGGTATAAGAATGAAAAGAAGCTGACCGGTGGGGCCTATGGAGTGATAGCGGGGGTTAGCGATATTGACAAATCCCTTGAGGTATACCGTGATATTCTCGGGTATGATCAAGTAGTGTATGATGAAACGGGTAAATTTGATGACTTCATGTCACTTAGGGGAGGGGATGGAGTGTTTAGACGGGTATTGCTAAGGCATTCGGAACAACGATTGGGCGGTTTTGGCAAGCTTTTCGGGCCTAGCGAGATTGAACTGGTGCAAGTAAAAAACCGGCACGTCAAGAAAATATACGAGAACCGTTTCTGGGGAGATTTAGGCTTTATCCACTTGTGTTTTGATATTTCAGGAATGGGGGCATTGGAAGAGAAATGCAAGCAAATGGGATATGAATTTACCGTGAACAGTGATGTAAAACATAACACGAACGATAGCTTTGACATGGGCGAGGCAGCAGGTCATTTTTCTTATATAGAAGATCTTGACGGCATCCTTATCGAGTTCGTGGAAACGCACCGTATCCCTATTGTTAAAAAACTTGGTTGGTATTTAAACCTGCGCGGTAAAGCCCCTTCCAAACCAGTGCCTAAATGGGTTATTAAAGGACTGTCGTTGAACAAGGTAAAATTCTAAAAATGATCCTTCCGCCTGGCTTTTTTTAACGAGTAAGCTCAGTTTTGGATATGGGTTTTTCCTTGTTATCCATGATTTCTAACGAATCCAGGTCAATGTCTTCTTCCTCGTTATAAATATGGATCAAGGGTTCTTTGTAGGCTTTCGCGTTTATACGGCGTTCCAATGAAAGCAACAAGGATGGCAGCAACAGCAAGTTGGTCATCAGGGCAATTAATAAGGTAATTGAAACCAAGGTACCCAGTGCGACCGTGCCCCCGAAACTGGAAGCGATAAATATCGCGAAGCCAAAAAACAGTACCGTGGAGGTATAGATCATGCTGATGCCTGTTTCCCGCAAGGCAATAATCACGGATTTACGAATGTTCCAATTGCAAATTTTGAGTTCTTGCCTGTATTTTGCCAAAAAGTGAATGGAATTGTCCACGGCGATACCGAAAGCAATACTAAAAACCAATATGGTAGAGGGTTTTAGCGGAATGCCGAAATACCCCATGATACCGGCCGTGAAAAGTAGCGGGATAATATTGGGTATCAGGTATACTATTACCATTTTGAGCGAC
>CAZKIR010000135.1:0-3059 GCA_964552835.1 uncultured Bacteroidales bacterium | reverse complement strand
CCGGAACATCCAGGCCATGAAAAGGGAAATGAACAATATGGCCAACCCGAGGCTAATAAAAAGGTTCTTGATCAAGAAGTAGGTGCCTTCGAGGAATACCACGCTGGTCCCGGTAAAATTGACAGTGTATTCATCGGGCGGAAATATTTCCTGGACCCTTGACATTAGCGAGTCTTTTATTTCCTGAACCTTATGGGTGCCAATGTTGGCCATTTGTATGGTAACCCTTGTTACCCGGTTCATGGTGTCGAGAAAAGCAGAAAACTTGTTCTTGTTCTCCTTGTAATTTCCCGTGTAGTTTTTCAAGTGGTTTAGTTCGATAGGAGGGGGTAGCCTGAAATACCGTTCATCGCCCCCCTTGTGTGCCTGATAGCTAAAGCTAATGCCGTCAACAATTGACAAGGGCCGGCTAAAGTACTGGGAAAAGAGGGAATCCCGTGTCAATACCCTTTCAAGTTTTTTAAGCCGGTAAAGGGTCCTTCCGGCGGATTTAAACACGCCGTTTTTTTCCCTGGTATCGATTTCTATTTCGAAGGGCAACACGCCGTTATAGTGCCGTTCGAAAAACATTAAGTCCTGGTATATCGGGTCTTTTTCAGGAATATCGCCCACGAGGTTCCCGGTGGTTTTCATCTTGCTTATACCGACTATGCAAATAGCCACGAGCAAAAAGCTTGACGCGTATATAATTTTGCGGTGGTTAAGGGAATATACCACGAGCTTTTCAACAATTTTCTTGATAATCTTGTTGTCAAGGTGCTTGGTATGCCTAATAGACGGGGCAGGCAAATAACTAAAAATCGTTGGGATCAAGATAATCGATAAGACAAAAATGCCCATGATGTTAAGGGCAGCCACGATACCAAACTCCACGAGTATGGCCGAACGGGTGAGAATAAAGGTAGCAAATCCGGCCGCGGTGGTCATGTTGGTCATCAGGATGGCATTCCCGATCCTTTTTATCCCGCGGGAAAGGGCCAGTATTTTATTCCCGTGTTTCTTGTATTCCAATAAATACTTGTTTATCAGGAATACACAATTTGGGATGCCTATCACGATGATCAGTGGCGGGATAAGGCCGGTCAGCACGGTTATTTTAAACCCGAAAAGGTGTAAGGTGGCCAGTACCCAAACTACCGAAATGCCCACTATAAGCAGTGAAACCAGCACGGCCTTGAAAGAGCGGAAAAAAAGGTATAAAATAATGGCCAAAACCAAGGCTGCCAATACAATAAAAAGGGTCAATTCCCCTTTAATCTTTTGCATGGTACGCGTGCGTATGTAAGGCAAACCCGAGTAATGTAATTCAATACCGGTTTCTGCTGAAAACTCCTTTACTTCCTTGTATATTTTGTCAACAAATTTCAAGCGTTTTTTCGAGTTCAGGATTTCCTGGTTCAGGGTAACGCCCATTAAGGTGGCAAAGGCCGTGTCATTAGTGGTATAGAGATAGTCCTTGTAAAAGGGGAGGGAATAAATCCGGTCCAGCAGGCTGTCAAGTTCTTCCTGTGTTCGCGGTTTATCCTTTATCAAGGGCTTTATTTTTAGCCTGTTACCTATTTTGACAACCTTATATACCCTGGCCAGTGAAATAACGGAATCGATTTCTTCAATTTGCATGATTTCATTTCCTAAATCATACCATTTATTAAAATTTTTTAACTTAAGCAAGTTGGTATCGCTGGTCCCGATAACCATCATACTCCCGTCCTGCCCGAACCGTTCCTTGAATTCATTGTACTTGATAAAGGTACTGTCTTTCTGGGGCAACATTTGGGCAAATTCATATGAAAGCCTTACTTTACTTGCCTGATAGGCCATGAAAGCAGTAAAAATGGCCAGCCCGGCAATAAATACCGGTTTGTTTTTTAATATCAGCCTTACAATTTTATCCCACATTTAAAAATCCAAACTATTTTGCAAATCCTTTTCTCCTTTTTGGCAGTGCAATAATAATCATTTAATGGCAATTAAACGTTCAGAATATCTAAAAATTTACAAGTATGGATATAATGAAGTATAAAGGACGGTGCGGCAAGGGGGTGGTCAGGAAAATAAACACCCTGGTAGTGGCAGTAAAGGGTATATAATTTCATAAAAAATCATGTTTTGCCAATATCTGGTTGAAGGCCTTGGCAAAATTGTCGATTTTTTCCAGGTTTATCCTTGACATGGAATGATCAACGGGTTTAATACGTTGAATCAACATTTTTTCAAAATCCGACATGGCATCTAGTTTTAGTTCCCCACCGAAATAACCTATTGAAAAGGCAGATTCGATAAGGGGTTTGGGAATGGAATCAGACACGCATTTTTTGGCCTTTCTTTCATCGTCCATGAAACAAATATATATTCCAATTTTTTTCTTTTGCAGGGAAGCCTGGTTCGCGAAACTGAATTTTTTAACCCGGTAATTAATTTGCCCACAATGGATAGACCCCCCGATAATCACGGCATCGTAGCCTGAAATGTTTGGATAGGGGTTTTCTTCCAGGTTAACCAGGTGGGATTCCCCCTGTAATTTTTCTTGTAACAGCACGGCACATTTTTTGGTGCTGCCATGCGTTGTAGCATACACGATTACTGTTTTCATCACCTTCTGTCAATCCTTGTTAATTCCTTAATTTCCTGTTTGGTAATTTTGAAGTATAACATTTTTTCGTCAAAGAAGTTTAAAAAAAATGAAGATTTCAAGAGGAATCCCTTAAAATTTATATTTTTGTAAATCGTAAATCAAAACTAGAAAAAAATGAAACAATTTAAAATTCAAACACTCGTACTCATCTTTTTAGTATCGTTCACGGGCGTTTTCGCTCAATCAAATATCAAGCTTGGCCATATTAACAGCCAGGAAGTTTTGTCGATGATGCCGGAAACCGATTCAGCCCGCCTGGCCATTGAAAAAGAGACCAAAGCAATCCAGGATCAACTGGAAGAAATGCAGGTAGAGTTTAATAAAAAATACCAGGATTACATTAGCCGTGCCGACTCCTTAAGCCGTTTTATCCGCCAAAGCAAGGAGGAAGAACTTCAAGGCATGCAAGAGCGTATCCAGATGT
>CAZKIR010000134.1:4164-9517 GCA_964552835.1 uncultured Bacteroidales bacterium | reverse complement strand
GGATTAAACATGTAGCGATAGGTAATATGTTTTTTAGCGGGTTTGCCCCCCACGCCCTTGTACAAGGATTGCATTTTCTTGTTAAAATCCCCTACCCATGACATTTCAATTTCCTTGTATGGCCTTTCTTGCAAAGCCTCGAAAAGGCACTTGAAAATAGCCGATTCAATCCCTGAATTTTGAAATTTCGGTGAAACACCCGCTACCAGGGCCCGGATACGGGTCATCTCGTTCCGTTTCTTGTAATAAAGGAACTTGAGAATACTCCATGGATCCATCTTCCCGTTTAAATGCCGTAAAATCTGGTTCACATCCGGGAACATGATAAAAAACGCGATGGGTTTTTCGTCATGATAAGCAAACCAAATAATTTTTTCATCGATAATCATCTTGGCATCGTTCAAGGTAACCCTTATCTCGTCAGGATCCAGGGGCGTGAAATCTTCCTTGAATTCAGACCAGGCCTCGTTATAAACTGCAACCAGATCTTGAATAAACTTTTCTTGTTCCTTGAAGCGAAAATGGCGAAAAGAATAACCGGGCTTTTGGGCTACCCACTCTGAAATACGCTTAAACCGCTCGGGAAAAACATCGTCGATATGCCGGTGATAAGAATATTGTTCGAAAAAATTACGAAAACCATAGTCTTCAAATAATTTTTGATAGTAAGGAAAATTATACGGCATACCAACGCCCGGGTGCATGAACCCCTCCACGAGCACGCCCCAGTGGTTTTGGTTCTCGCCAAAATTTATAGATCCGTCCATGGCTTCCATCCCTCGTTCCTGCAACCATTTTTTGGCCGCGTCAAAAAGCACGAAAGCGGAATTCTGGTCTTCTATCACCTCGAAAAAACCCAATCCTCCCGTGGGCTGATCATAGGCGTGCGAACGTTTCAGGTTGTAAAAGGCCGCCACCCGGCCAATCAATTTTCCCTGCCCGTCTTTCAATACCCAACGTGTAGCGTCGCCTTCCTTGTAATATGGATTTTGCCCTGGATCAAATATTTTATTGATCTCGTTGTCCAAGGGGCACACCCAGTAAGGATCATTTTTATATAATACCCGGGGGACATCCAAAAATTCCTTCCCTGTTTTCTTGTCTGTAACTTCAATTAATCGCATAACTGGTATTTTATCACGAGCGAAGATATTAAAAAAAGCTGGTATCACGGTCGAAATCTTGCTAAATCCTGGGGAACTTTAAAATTCACGCGTATATTTGAAAGGCATAAGATATTAACCCAGCCCCCATGAACAAAGCAGAAAGGATACCCAGCCTCTGGATCGCGTTAAGCCCGATTATTTTTCTCATTGCCCTGCTCGCGCTCAACGTGTATTATTTTGGTGATGATACCCTCTCGGGGGCGAACCAGATTGCCCTGATGCTAGCGTCTGGGGTAGCCGGGATCATTTCCATCCGGCTGGGCGCTAACTGGGAATACATCAGGTACCGCATCGTGCAAAGCATAAGCAATGCCATGCCGGCCATGTTAATCCTATTGCTAATAGGTTCTTTGGCAGGAACATGGCTCATGAGCGGGGTGGTCCCGGCCATGATTTATTACGGGCTCCAGGTATTAAACCCAACCATTTTCTTGTTCGCGGCGGTGGTGGTCAGTGCCCTGGTATCCCTGGCCACGGGCTCCAGTTGGTCAACCATCGCTACCATTGGTGTGGCCTTGCTGGGCATTGGCAAAGCATTGGGTATGAACGAAGCCATCGTGGCCGGTGCAATTATCTCGGGGGCTTATTTTGGCGATAAAATGTCGCCCTTGTCAGATACCACTAACCTGGCCCCTGCCATGGCAGGCACTGATTTGTTCACGCATATACGGTATATGGTTTATACCACCACACCCTCATTGATCCTCGCCCTTGTAATATTTTTAATCATGGGCTTTACCATGAAAAGCGACCTGGATATCGATAACGTGAACCTTGTTTCGGAAGCTATCCAACATCAGTTTTTTATACACCCGGTCTTGTTCCTGGTACCGGTTATCCTTATCACCATCATTATTAAAAAAACACCTCCTATCCCCTCCTTGTTAATTGGCACCTTGTTGGGCGGTCTTTTTGCCATTATTTTCCAACCCCAAGTGGTGAAAGAAATTGCCGGTGTAAGCGGCACCTATTTTAGCCAATCCTATGTTGCTGTTTTAAAAGCCACTTTTGGTTATATTCACGTGAAAACCGAACAACAAAGCATGAGTGATTTATTCACGACCACGGGCATGGGCGGCATGTTGCCCACCATCTGGCTTATCTTGTCGGCCATGGTCTTCGGCGGGGTGATGGAATCTGGTGGCTTGCTCAAAAAAATATCAAGGGCCATTATTAGCCTGGCCAAAAACACGGGTTCGCTGGTTACCTCTACCGTGGGCACATGCATCTTTTTTAATATCACTGCTTCTGACCAGTATATAGCCATCGTGGTGCCCGGCAGGATGTACAAGGACACTTACCGGGAAAGGAACTTGAAACCCGAGGTCTTAAGCCGTACCTTAGAAGACGCCGGCACTGTAACTTCGGTTTTGATACCCTGGAACACGGGCGGTGCTACCCAGGCCAAGGTACTTGGCGTGCCAACCCTGGAATACTTGCCATATTGTTTTTTTAACATCATCAGCCCCTTCATGTCCATCCTTTTTGCTTACTTGAACATAAAAATCAGGAAAATAAAAAATGATGAACGGCAAGTCCCGTGACAATGCCAAAAGCGAAGCTTAGCATGGTGCCAAGTAAAATGTATCCGGTAGTTTCAAATTCGCTGTCTTTTTGGGCATGCTTAAAAGCACGTCCAAGTAGAATTCTGGTGAAACCTCTCTTGAATTAACAATATCTCCCGTAATAATACTCGTCATGATACCAATATCGAAAAATTACCAGATAATTCAAAATATCCGGTAATTTTTCGATAATGTGTTTTTTTAACCAAAAAACACGTACAAGCTAATCATTACAATCAACAGAAAGCCTGCCAAAACCCTTGGATCGCCAATTCCCGTGATTTTCCCTTTGGTGATAAAAGCCCCCGGGCTTTCCAGTGTCAATTCCTTGATTTGTTCCGGGTCAGGTTTAGGTGTAATAAGGCTCACGAAAACGAATATCGTGCAACATGCCACGAACAACCAGAAAGCCTGCATCATGTATGGCATCCGCAAACCCGTGGTGATTAGCTTCACATCGCCAAAGACCGGGAAGTCTATTAAAAACACCGTGACACCAAGCACGAAACCTGAAATAATAGTAGCCACCGCAGCTTGTTTGGTGCCCCTTTTCCAGAAAACACCCAGCAAAAACACGGTAGCAATGGGCGGGGACAAAACAGCCAATATCTCGTTAATCGCGTCAAAAATACTGATGAACCGGGCCACCATGGGCGACCACGCGATGGCCAATAACATCACGATAGCGGCTGTCCACCGGCCAATACGGACTTGTTTCCTATCGCTGGTATCTGGCCATATCCGTTTCACGATATCAACTGAAACCAGGGTGGCCGAACTGTTTAACGCGGCCGCGATAGTGCTCATCAAGGCCGATAACAGGGCAGCCGACAACAAACCGATCAAGCCCGTGGGCAATAATTCAGCAATGAGGGTTGGTAAGGTATCATTGGGATCGGTAATGATATCACCAAATAAAACATAAGCTAAAATCCCGGGCACTACCATGATAAAAACCGGCAAAATTTTAATGAAGCCCGCGAAAATAGGCCCGATTTGGGCATCTTTCAGGGAACGTGCCCCCAACACCCTTTGTACGATGGTTTGATCCGCGCACCAGTACCACAAACCAATCACGGGATACCCCAGCATAATCGCGTACCAGGGCAGTTTCGGGTTGCTGTCGTAAGAACGCAACAAATCCATTTGATCAGGCTTGAGAGCGGCTTTTAATTCGGCCAGACTGGTAATCCCTTTATCCGGTAGGGCAAAAATCGCTATCACGACCATGGCCGATGCCCCGATAATCAAGATGATGGTTTGCAGGGTCTCGGTCACCACCACGGCTTTTAACCCCCCCAGTACCGTGTAAACAGAAGTTACCACGGAGATAATGACAATAGACACCCACACGCTGATGCCAAAAAAATTCTCGAACACCACGGCGCCCGCGTAAAGGCTAATGCCAATATGCATGAACAAGGCCCCCATGATGGCCAGGAAAGCCAGCAGTGAACGGGCCGTACCATTGTACCTTTTTTCCAGGAATTCAGGCAGCGTGGAAATCTTATTCCGAAAATAAAATGGGGCGAAAATCAAACCCAGGATAATCAACAGGAAAGCCGCCATCCACTCGAAATTGCCCTGCACGAGGCCATCTTCAAAACCAGCCGAGGCCAGGCCTACCATGTGAATAGTAGAAATATTGGAAGCAAACAGCGCGGCCCCGATCAAGGCCCAGTTCAAAGACCGGCCAGCCAAAAAATACGCGCTACTGGTCATTTTTAACTTGCGTACCACTAGCACGCCAATCAACAAGATCCCGATAAGGTAACTGATAATAATGACCAGATCGAGGACGGGTATACCGATTTTTAATACCATTTTTACAAGCTTTTATTTTAATTCAAATATCTTTTCCATCAATTGCCATTTTTCCGAAGAAGGGGCACCAGGCTTTGATTTTTGAAACTTGGAAACAAATTCTTCCCACTCGGCTTGCTTCTCCAGTTTCCCGAGCCTTGCCATGTCTTTGTCCCAGTCAAAATCCTGCCTGGTTTCCACGATCATGAACAAGCGGGTGCCGTGCAGGTAAATCTCCATGTCCAATATGCCCACTTTTTTTATCCCTTCGGGGATTTCTTTCCAGATATTCCCGTTCTTGTGCCAGTACTTGTATTCCTCGATTAACCCGGGGTCATCTTTTAGCTCAAGCGTTTGGCAATAGCGCTTGGTAGGTTTGCAAAATTTTTCCACGATGTATCCATTTTTTTTAGATGGGTTAAAATCTTTTTGTCCTTTATCATGATTGCACTTCTCGGGTGCAACATTGGCTTCCCTGCCACCTGTTCCATCTGAACAAGAAAAAAGGGCAAAAGAGCACAGGAAAGAAAAAATAAATAGTGTTTTCATGGTATCAGGGTTTTGTTTAACTATTTCAATTCCAACTCGATAACGGTATCTATGCCATCTGGCAACGGAAACGTTTTATAAGCAGGCGACTTAATATTAATAAAGAAATTGCCCTCTTGTTGGTTTCCCCACCAGCTATCCGAAGTGGTTATCTCAGAACCATCTTCCAACAAGCTTACAAATTTCACCTTGTCTTGATAGCCTTTCAAGTTGATAGGCCCTACTTTCGGGTACATCCAATGAAGATATAGCTTGTTTTCTTTCCCGGTG
>CAZKIR010000134.1:0-4154 GCA_964552835.1 uncultured Bacteroidales bacterium | reverse complement strand
CCCGGTGATCCTGCCCCACTCGGGCTTTTCAATCTCGGCTCTCCCGCAATCGTAAATGCTTTCACCGTTCTTGTCCATCCATTCCCCCACTTCCGTGAGAATCCTGACCGATTCATCGGGAATATTCCCCATGGCATCCGGTCCCACGTTCAACAGGAGGTTCCCGTTCTTACTCACGCACTCTACCAACGAATGAACAACCAATTCAGGGGATTTCCAATCATCGTCTGTTCGGTTATAGCCCCAGTTGTTGTTCAGGGTAAGGCATGTTTCCCATGGTATGGGATTACCGTGCTTGTCCATGATAGGTTCATCTGGAATTCCTTGCTCGGGGGTTTCAAAATCACCATAACCCAGTTCCCGGGATTCGCTGGATACGCCTTGGTTCACACCAAGCCGGCTGTCAAGTATAATCCCGGGCTGTTCTTTTCTTACCATTTTAACTAACTGGGCAGCGCCCCATTTTTCTCCCTGGTATTCATCAAAAGAATAATCGAACCACATGATGTCAATCTCTCCATAGCCCGTGACCAGTTCTTCTACTTGCGAGTGCATGTAATCCAGGTAATTGTCCCAGTCAAATTCCTTTTTTCCATAATCCTTGTCATCTCGTTGGGGATGGTTGCCCACGTTAGGATAATCATCATGGTGCCAATCAATCAAGGAATAATATAAGCCCACCTTTAAACCCTCGGCACGAAATGCTTCGAGAAATTCCCTGACAACATCTCTACCGTCGAAATAATTTGAAATCTTGTAATCCGTGTATTCCGAATCGTACATGCAAAACCCATCGTGGTGCTTGGCCGTTAGCACGGCGTATTTCATGCCGGCTTGCTTGGCCAACCGCGCCCATTCGCGGGCGTCAAATTTAGCAGGATAAAATTGATCAACATAGGACTGGTACTCTCCCGTGGTCAGTTTTTCAATAGACTTCACCCACTCCCCACGGGCCGGTACCGCATACACCCCCCAGTGAATAAACATCCCAAAGCGGTCTTGCCGCCACCAGGAGGTTCTTTCCCATATTTCCTTGTATTTTTTCTCGTAAGCTTTCGAGGGAAATTCTTGGGCAAGTACTGGGTATAAAATCAAGAGGCCAAGAATAAAAATAAAAATTTTTTTTGTTTTCATAATATGTAAATTAGTAGTTAGTTATTATATACGTATTTTCCTGATACCGGAATAATGGAAAATTGGATTCATGCAATAGATTTTATCGTGTACATGCACCTTTCCAACATTCCATTATTTCAACTCTTGTTCCCTATTTAGAGTTTTCGAATAGGCACTATTTACTTGTAGAGTGGCCCGAAATTATAGCAAGCCCTGTAATCGGAACTTTCATGTTGCATACCAAAAGCAGCCCATGTACTCGGCCTAAATATTTTTTCATCGGGTACGTTGTGCATGCATACGGGAATACGGAGCATCGAGGCCAGGGTAATTAAATCTGCCCCAATATGGCCGTAACTAATGGCACCGTGATTGGCACCCCAGTTGGCCATAACGGAGTACACGTCACGAAAAGCACCTTCACCTGTCAGGTTAGGCACGAACCAGGTAGTAGGCCATGTTTCATTTGTACGTTTGTCCAACACATCATGGATTTCGATGGGAAGGTCAATGCTAACCCCCTCGGCCAATTGCAAGACGGGTCCCAGGCCATCCACGATGTTCACCCGGCACATGGTTACCGGTATGCCCCCCTTGGTGAGGTAATTGGAAGAATACCCCCCACCCCGGAAATATTCTGTAATGGCAGGGTACCAGGTGGTCGCCTCAAGACATTTGTTCATTTCCGTGTCAGTTATCTCCCAGAAAGGTTTCATCACAGGTTTCCCGTCAAGGCTTTGCTGTCCTGTTCCATCCAGCGTGGCCGATCCCGAGTTAATCAGATGGATAAAACCATTAGCAGCAAGACCTTCAAGGGTTTTTCCGGTAACCCGTTTCACGGCCTCGGGGCTCCAGTAGGTCCTCACATCAGCAAAAATCTGTGAGGTATTGGTCAGCAGGTGTCCAAACAACATGGCCACACCGTTCAGTGTATCGTTTTCAGTAGCCATGATATATGGTTGACGGATACCGTTCCAATCAAAAGAGGAATTTAAGATTGCCTCCATGAAATCGCCATTGGGAAAATGATCCGTCCATTGCCTTTGCCCTTGAAAACCGGCGGCAATCGCGTGGTGGCCCAGGGCTTCCTCGCCAAATCCTGCTTTTTCAAGTTGGGGGTTGCCTTGCATTAAATCGCGGGCGATTAACGTCATTTTTACCACGAATTCCCAAATTTCATCTTTTTCCTTTCGGTTTTTTTGTTTTCCCGCCGGGTTCAAATCTTCTCCCTCCTTGCAGTTTTCTTTCACCCAGGCCAAAGCTTTCCGGAATTCTTCCGTATCATAAATTTCCTCGTTCACCCGCCGGGTTATCTCCGACATGTCAACGTACTCGTTGCGCATGCCCAGGTATTTTTGAAAAAAGTTCTCGTCAGAAATAGAACCGGCTATGCCCATGGAAACCGAACCGATAGAAAGGTAAGATTTACCCCGCATGGTAGCGACAGACAATCCGGCTTTCACGAAACGAAGGATTTTTTCTTGCACGTCGCCCGGGATAGAGCGATCGTCAGCCTCTTGCACGTCCCGGCCATAAATCCCGAAAGCCGGAATACCTTTTTGGGTATGCCCTGCCAATGCAGCGGCAAGGTACACGGCCCCGGGACGCTCGGTACCGTTGAAGCCCCAGATAGCCTTGGGCATGGTGGGGTGCATGTCGATAGTCTCCGTGCCATAGCACCAGCAAGGGGTTACGGTAAGAGACACCCCTACCCCTTCCCGCTCGAATTTTTCGGCTGCCATGGCAGCTTCTGCCACCCCGCCGATACAACGATCCGCGATGACACATTCAACCTTTTCGGCGTTTGGGTGACGCAGGTTGTCAGAAATAAATTGGGCCACGGTTTTGGCCAGGCCCATGGTCTGGTCTTCCAGGGATTCACGCACCCATTCGCGCCTTCCGTCAATAGCAGGCCGGATGCCTACCTTAGGAAGCTTGTTCCAAGTGATGTTTTGATCTTTCATATGCTATTTTTTTGGTACTACCCTTATGTTAGTGGTTACATATTTATATTATAATGATTCTCTGGCATATACCATGGTCGGGACAATCTCCCGGGTTTTTTCTTTTTGTAAAATAAAATAAGCAGCCCGCCGCCCCATTTCGCCAAAATCAGTAGAAATTACCGTAATCCCGTTCTCTATCACCTCGTACAAGGGATTGTCATTATAAGCAACAATCCCAATATCCTTGCCCACGCGATAAGCTTTCGATTTGCACATCTTTAACAAGGCCACGAGGTCTTTCTGACGGAAAACCAAGTAGGCCGTCCTGGCTTGAACCGATTGGTTATCAAGTTGGGAAATCTCTTGATGCTGGATGCCTTCTTCTTTACAAAACCGGTGAAAGTATTTCCAGGTAATCCTCGGATGAACGGAACCGGCCGGGTACACGAATTGAAAAGCCTTGTATTTTTTAATTTTCCCGGCCAATGCTTGAAAGCAACGGTAAGGCTGTTCTCCAAAATCCTGCCCTATAAAGGACAATTCTTCGGACTTATAATCGCCCCAATCCAGGATCAACAGCTTGTTGGGATCGATTTTCCCGAGTACAGAATTAATTTTTTTATCATTGAAATTCATTACCACGTACAGGTTGTATTTTCCAATGCTATTCAGGATTACCGTTTCAAAAACATTGAAATTATAATGGTGAAAGGCCAGGTCAACATTGTAATTGCCTGGTAGTTTTTGCACCAGGGAATTGTATAACACATCTTTAAAAGGACTATATGAATCCAGGAAAAGAAACACCCGGTATTCCCGGTGTATCACCCTGTATCCCTTGGTCGGGGTGGACTCGATCAGCCCCCTTCGCTTCAATTCCCGGTAGGCTTTAAAAACCGTGTCACGGGAAATAGTAAAACGGTCACTTAGCTGATTTACCGATGGCAACTTGTCCCCGATCGGGAAAAACCCGGCATCAATAGCCCGGGCGACAGCATCGGTAAGCTGTTGCACTTTCGTGGAATTCAGTGAATTATCAAAGGCAAAAACAAAATCTTTCATAATATATACTGTGCTGTCCTGTGCTGAAAC
>CAZKIR010000133.1:7399-9550 GCA_964552835.1 uncultured Bacteroidales bacterium | reverse complement strand
AAGAACGGTTGGCCAACATTGTAGTAAGGTTTTTCATGACAATAATTTTTTTAGGTGAATAAATAAAAGCATTTCAAGATTCTAAGATAATAAAAATAAATATTTCTGCTGAAATATTTGGCAAATCAAAAAATAATTTTTATTTTTGACCATATGGTTAAATCAAATGGTTGAACTTAACAGTTAAATTATGACAGAACTTGAAAAAAACACGGAAGAAAAAATCCTGGAAGCAGCCAAGGACGTATTTATACGCAAAGGCATGGACGGGGCGCGCATGCAAGAAATAGCCAACAAGGCAGGGATTAACAAGGCCTTGTTACATTATTACTACCGGACCAAGGAAAAACTCTTCCTATCAGTATTCAAGATAGCCCTCCAATCATTTTTGCCAAAAATCCTTCACATGCTTGAGAGCGATATGTCATTATTTGATAAAATCCGCTCGTTCGTGAAAAAGTATACTTCTTTATTGACCCGTAACCCTTTTATCCCGATGTTTATCCTACAGGAAATCAACCGCCAGCCGGAACAGGTTATCGAAACCATCCATTCCACTGGCTTGCAGCCAGAAATTTTTTACCGTCAAGTAAACGATGCCATCGATAAAGGGGAAATACATCCAATCGACCCCAGGCAACTTGTTATCAACATGCTGGCATTGTGCGTGTTTCCAATAATTGCCCGTCCCCTCGTGCAAGGCATTTTGTTTGGCGGGGACAAGAAAGAGTATAGCATTTTCTTGGATAAAAGAGTGGAAGAAGTCCCCGAGTTTATTATTAACGCGATAAAAAAAGAAGAATCATGAGAAAATGGGTTGCTTTAATATTCTTTATGCCAGGCATACTAGGCTATGGGGCAGATACCCTTAGCCTTTGGAAATGCTACGAGAAAGCCGAAAAGGCCCATCCCCTATCGGTAAATCCCGGGTATTACCGAAACATCCATGAACTGGACCGGAAAAACATCCAGGCCAACTGGTACCCGAAACTGGACTTGCACGGGCAAGCCACCTATCAAAGCCAGGTGGTAAAAATTGGTGACGTGCAGTTCGAGATACCCGCGCCGCCAGGTACGGAACCACAACAGGTAAGCCCGGATTTTCCGAGCCCGTCGAAAGACCAATACAAGGTGTACCTTGAAATGAACCAAAACATTTACGACGGGGGCGCGACTAAAAAACAAAAAGCCTTGGAAAACGCGGGCCTTCTAATACAGGAACAAAAAATAAACGTGGAAATCAAAAAAATTAAAAATCAAGTAACCCAGGTATATTTTGCCATCATGGCCGTGGACAAAAACCAAGAAGTGGCCAATTTATTCCTGGAAGAACTGGAAAAGCAGCTACAAGTGGTCAGTACCAGCGTGAAAAACGGGGTTTTGCTGCCTTCCGACAAGAAAGTATTGCAAGCCGAGATCATGAAAAGCAAACAACAAATGGAAGAACTCCGGCTAACCAGGGCGGCCAGCCTTAGAATACTGGAAAGGTTGATCGGGGATACCTTATCAGAACCGGTAAAATTGCAGGTGCCAGGGGCCAGCTATGAACTGTCCCCAATACTCGACCGGCCGGAAGAGAAACTATTTGACCTGCAACAAAACAGCTTGGAAACGGGCAAAGAACTGGCAAAAACCCAACGTTTTCCAAAAGTTTTCGCTTTTTCCCAACTGGGGTACGGCCGGCCTGGTTTAAACATGTTAAGTGATGAGTTTGATTCGTTTTACCTCATTGGCGCCGGTTTTAAATGGAATATTTGGGACTGGAACCAAGCTAAGCACGAACAACAAAAGCTAGACATGCAAAAAAACATCCTGGAAGCCCAACGGCAAACCTTTGAACGGGGCATCCGGGTAACCTTGGACAACCAGTTGGCAAGCATTTTGAAGTTCGAGAAAATGATCCAAACAGACAAGGATATTATCCAACTCAGGGCCGAAATTACCAAAAGTGCCAAATCACAACTTGAAAATGGTATCATCCATTCAACCGAGTACCTGCATATCCTGAACCAAGAGAAAAAGGCGCGGTTAGACATGGAAATACACAGGATACAATTGGAACAGGCCAAGATGGATTACAATGTTACCAGTGGAAAACCACAATTTTCTAAGAGACACTAAATAAAGAAAATATGAAGAACACATTCATCA
>CAZKIR010000133.1:4721-7389 GCA_964552835.1 uncultured Bacteroidales bacterium | reverse complement strand
GAAGAAAAATCCGACGCATACGGCAATTTCGAGGCACGTGAAATACTGGTTGCCAGCCAGGTGAACGGGAAACTCTTGACATTCGAGGTAGAAGAGGGAATGCTCCTGGAGAAAGGGAAACTCGTGGGTTTTATTGACACCACGAACCTATTCTTGCAAAAAAAACAATTATTGGCACGGGAAAAAGCCATTACTGCCCAATTTGCCCAGGTAAAAGCACAAGTAGAAATACGGGAACAACAAAAAGAAAACGCGTTGCGCGATCAAGAACGTGTCGAGCGCCTTTATCAGGACAAGGCGGCCACTGAAAAACAACTCGACGACATCCGGGGGCAATTAAAGGTGCTGGAAAAACAAATAAAGGCAACCCGCACCCGGTACGCGGCCATTCAGGCAGAACGGGAAAGCGTGCAAAAACAAGTAGAACAGCTAGCCGATCGATTGGCCAAATGCCAGGTAATAAACCCCATTAATGGCCGGGTGCTGGAAACATATATCGAAGCTTCGGAACTGGCCCCCGTGGGAAGGAACTTGTATAAAATCGCCGATTTGTCTACCATGGACCTAAGGGTATACGTGAGCGGGGCGCAACTTTCAGAAGTCAAGATAGGACAGGAAGTAAAGGTTTATATAGACGACAGCAAGGACAAGTTAAAAGAATTAAAAGGAAAGGTTAGCTGGGTCTCGCCTTCTGCCGAATTCACCCCAAAGGTGATCCAAACCCGCGAAGAACGTGTAAAACTGGTGTATGCAGTAAAAATAAAAGTTCCCAACGACGGGAGCTTGAAAATTGGAATGCCGGGAGAAGCAAAATTTTAACCTATATAATAATACTGGTAAAACCAACTACCATGACCAACAAATCAACCGGGAACAATATTTTTTTACACGTTGAAGGGCTCGTGAAAACTTACGATAAGGTTACGGCTCTCGATTCCCTGTCTTTTCAGGTAAAACAAGGCGAGATATTTGGGTTCATTGGTCCCGACGGTGCCGGTAAAACCAGCCTGTTCCGTATCCTGGCCACCCTTTTGTTGCCCAACCAGGGAAGCATAAGCATGGCCGGGCTGGACGTGATAAGAGAGTACAAGAAAATTCGACAGATCACCGGCTATATGCCAGGGCGTTTTTCCCTTTACCAGGATTTATCAGTAGAGGAAAACCTGAAATTTTTTGCCACCGTGTTCGGGATCTCGATCAAAAAAAATTACGATCTCATCAAGGATATCTATTCACAGATTGAACCCTTTAAAAATCGCAAGGCCGGGGCTTTGAGCGGTGGGATGAAACAAAAACTAGCCTTGTCGTGCGCCTTGATCCACCGGCCTGAAATACTCGTGCTAGACGAACCCACCACGGGCGTGGACGCTGTTTCAAGAAAGGAATTCTGGGAGATGCTAAAAAACCTGAAAAAATTGAATATAACCATCCTGGTAAACACCCCTTACATGGACGAGGCTGCCTCGTGCGACCGGGTAGCCTTGATACAAAAAGGCCGGATCATGCAAATTAATGCCCCCGGGAACATTATCAAAGAATTCGAGTACCCCCTGTTTTCGGTCCGCTCGGAAAACACCTATCGCCTGATCCATGATTTACAGGAATACGGGAACACCCATTCTGTTTTTCCCTACGGGCAATCAGTCCACTTGAGCTTG
Source organism: uncultured Bacteroidales bacterium (assembly GCA_964552835.1). Lineage (GTDB taxonomy): Bacteria > Bacteroidota > Bacteroidia > Bacteroidales > CAYFUP01 > CAZKIR01. The sequence goes on along the minus strand of CAZKIR010000133.1, from coordinate 5,731 downwards.
AAGGACAAATCAACAGACAAAAAACCAGTGATGGAATACCTGGCTAGCAAAGGCCATGAAAAAGCCCGGGCAGAATTAACCAGCCCCACGATCGAGGATTGCTTCATGGAATTAATGACAAAAAACGAGTAGGCATGGAAAAAAAAGAAAATATCATAGAAGTAAAAAACCTGGTAAAAAAATTCGGTAATTTCACGGCCAACGATCACCTGAGTTTTGAAGTAAAAAAGGGTGAAATATTTGGCTTTCTCGGGGCCAACGGTGCCGGAAAAACCACGGCCATTAAAATATTATGTGGCTTATCAGCCCCCACGAGTGGCCAACTGTCAGTGGCCGGGTATGACGTGTACACCGAAACCGAGAAAATTAAAAGGTCCATTGGCTACATGAGCCAAAAATTTTCTCTTTACGAGGACTTAAACTTGGCCGAGAACATCCAGTTTTATGCCGGAATTTATGGCATGAAGCGAAATCGCATCAAGGAGAAAACACGGGCTCTTGTACAACACTTTCACTTGGAAGAGGTGAAAAATAAACTTATCAAAGACTTGCCATTGGGTTGGAAACAAAAACTGGCCTTTTCGGTAGCCATTTTTCATGAACCCAAGATCGTATTCCTGGACGAACCCACGGGCGGGGTAGACCCTATCACCCGGCGACAATTTTGGGACATGATTTACGGGGCATCCGAAAATGGCACCACCGTATTCGTGACAACCCATTACATGGACGAGGCCGAGTATTGCGACCGGGTATCCATCATGGTAGAAGGCCGCATTGAAGCCCTCGGCAGCCCTGACGAGTTAAAATCAGCCCATGGGGCAGAAAGTATAAACGATGTTTTTTTAAAACTGGCCCGCGGCTAGCTGAATTGAACCCAAATTAAGCGATTCCGCCCAACTGAGGTTGAATTTTTCAACAAGCTACCGGGAGTTTCCTTGAATCAAGATAGAAAACAACTAAAGACAAATAGGTAATGAAAAAATTCGCGGTAATATTTGACATGGACG
>CAZKIR010000133.1:0-4711 GCA_964552835.1 uncultured Bacteroidales bacterium | reverse complement strand
CACCATGATTGACAATAAAAAATACCACGGCCAAGCCTGGATGGCATTTAGCCAAAAACACGGCTATGGGATGACAGAAGAAGACTTTGAAAAAGGGTTCGGGGGCTTGAACAAGGACTACCTTGAATGGGTGTTTAAACGCCCCGTGAGCGATGAAGAAGCCCACCTGTACGGGGAAGAAAAGGAAGCCCTGTACCGTGAACTGATAAAAGACGACCTGGCCCTGGTGGATGGCTTACAAGCTATTTTAGAAGAAATGAAAAAACACCGCGTGCCCATGGCCATCGCCACCTCCGCACCCCGCTGCAACGTTGACTTCGTGATGCACGAGCTGGACTTGGGGGACTATTTTCAATTCGTGATTGACGCGTCCATGGTAAAAAAAGGAAAACCCGATCCCGAGATTTTTATCAAGGCGGCCAGGCTACTCGGGAAAAAACCAGGGGAATGCGTGGTTTTCGAAGACTCAAGCCATGGTATACAAGCCGCCCGGGAAGCTGGTTCGAAAATCGTTGCCGTGGCCACCAACTCCTATTTACAGGATGAAAAAGTGGATATGCTGGTAACTGATTTCAAGGGGCTAACAGTGGAGAAATTGGGAAACCTTTTCAGGGGCAACGAATAAAAATTATGAAATAAAATATTTACTACCGATGAAACGCTTCTTGGGATTTGTAAAAAAAGAGTTTTACCATATTGTTCGGGACTATCGTACCATGCTCATCATTTTCGGCATCCCTGTAGCCCAGTTGCTGATTTTCGGGGTCGTGATAACCAACGAGATAAAAGATGCCAAGATTGCCATCCTGGATCACTCCAAAGATGATATTAGCCGGGACATAACAAATAAATTGCTCTCGTCTGGGTATTTTATCCTCGGGCAAGAACTGGAAACAACCAAGGAAATTGAAAACATTTTTCAAAAAGGGGAAGTGAACGAGGTGCTAATTTTTGAAGCAAACTTTGCCGACAAGATCGAACAAGAAGGGCACGCGAGCATCCAAGTGATAGCCGATGCTTCCGATCCCAACATGGCCAACTTGCTGGTCAATTACACCTCTGGCATTATCAGGGATTACGAAGAAAAAGTATTGTCAAAGCAGGCCATCCCCATGCAAATTATTCCCGAGGTACGCATGATGTATAACCAGGGGCTCAAAGGGGTGTTCATGTTCGTGCCGGGCACCATGGCGTTAATCTTAATGCTCATCTCGGCCATGATGACTTCCATAAGCATTGCCCGCGAAAAAGAATATGGCTCCATGGAAATATTGCTGGCATCCCCCCTGCGCCCCGTCCAGATCATCCTGGGCAAAGTAATGCCTTACGTGCTGATTAGTTTCATCAATGCCGTGGTCATCTTTTTGCTTGGGTATTTCGTGTTTGGTTTGCCGGTTAGGGGCAGCACGGTTTTACTTTTAAGCGAAAGCTTGTTATTTATCGTCCTGGCCTTGTCCCTGGGCATTTTCATCTCCACCATCAGCAAAACCCAAGAAGTGGCCATGTTCATTAGCATATTTGCCCTTATGCTCCCAACTATCCTGTTATCGGGCTTTATATTTCCCATCGAAAGCATGCCGAAAATATTACAATGGATCTCGGTGGCCATGCCGCCTCGTTGGTTTATCGTGATAATAAAAAATATCATGCTCAAGGGCACGGGCTTTTGGTTCGTGTGGAAAGAAACCTTAATCCTGGTGGGCATCACACTATTTTTCATCCTGCTAAGCTTGAAAAAGTTTAAGGTAAGGTTGGAGTGAGGGTAAGGTTGAGGTTTCCCCCTTCGCTATAGCTACGGGGGATGAAAAGGGTAAGGTTGAGGTTGAGGTTGAGGTTGAGGTTAAGGTTAAGGTTAAGGTTGAGGTTGAGGTTAAGGTTAAGGTTGAGGGTAAGGTTGAGGTTGAGGTTGAGGGTAAGGTTGAGGTTGAGGTTAAAAATTCTTTAAAAAAAACAGAAAATGAGAACAATAATATTCTTGTTACAAAAAGAATTCAAACAGGTTTTCCGGAACAAAACCATGCTGCCCATTATTTTTGCCTTGCCCATCGTGCAAATGTTGATCCTGGTATACGCGGCCACACAAGACATCAAAAACATCGAGATGGTAGTCATGGACAAAGACATGACAACCACTTCCAGAAGCCTAGTATCAAAATTTGAAGGCTCGCCCCTTTTTATCCTCGAAACCGCTACATTTTCCATGACCGGGGCAGAGGGTTACTTATATGAGAACCAGGCAGACGTGATCATCCATATTCCGTCCGGGTTTGAAAAAAAACTCGTGCGCGAAGGGAAAACGGAGGTACAATTCCTCGTGAACGCGATAAACGGCAACAAAGCCAGCCTCGTCAATGCCTATACCATGAACATCGTGGGGAGCTACAACAAACACGTCCTGGCCCAATGGACAGGAATGCCCTCTGGAAAAGTAGCCAACAAGATAGATGTGCGCCCCTCCTATTGGTATAACCCGGAGCTAAACTACAAATTTTACATGTTACCAGGTATCCTGGTGGTATTGATCACCGTGGTCGGGATGTTCTTAACGGCCCTAAACATCGTGCGCGAAAAAGAAATGGGCACCATCGGGCAAATTAACGTGACCCCTATCAAAAAATACCAGTTTATCCTTGGAAAAATGATCCCGTTCTGGTGCATTGCCCTTTTCGAGCTCGCCTTTGGATTACTGGTCGGGAAACTTCTGTTTAATATTCCGATGGAAGGCAGCCTTTTATTGCTCTTTGGCTTCACGGCCGTGTACCTGTTCCTGATCCTTGGGCTGGGCTTGTTCATGTCAACCATGGCCCAAACCCAGCAACAAGTGATGTTTTTCTCCTATTTTTTCATGCTTACCTTTATTTTGATGAGCGGTATTTTCACGCCAGAAGAAAGCATGCCCTATTGGGCCCAGAAAGTCAATATCATTAACCCCATTGCATATTTCATGCGGGCTATCCGGATGATCATGTTAAAAGGATCAGGCTTTTGGGACGTCATGCCTGAAATGGCTTCCTTGGCCTTATACGGGGGCATCGTGTTAAGCCTTGCCGTTTGGAGGTACCGGAAAGTGGCTTAGGATACAATATTTTAATGAGTTATAGTAGAATTAGAGATAGCCTTAAGAACCTACTTTATACCTAAAGGTTAAATCTCGAATAATTTTTTACATGTTCCGAAATATGTTTTATTTTTATGTCCTAACAAAATTTCATTTTGCATGAACCTATTTAAAAAATATAAAACCGGCCTGGTATTAAGCGGGGGCGGTGCCCGGGGATTTGCCCACGTGGGCGTGATAAAAGCCATGGAAGAAAGGAACATGAAAGCAGACGTGGTTGCGGGCACTAGTGCCGGTGCCATTGTCGGGGCTTTTTATGCGGATGGTTGGTCATCTGACGAGATCCTGGATATTTTCGAGAAAAAACGGATTTTTGATTTCGCTAAAGTTACCATACCCCGAAACGGGCTACTGGATATTTCAGGATTGCGAGAAGTATTGAAAAACAACCTGAAAGCCAAAACATTTGATGAATTAAAAATGCCCCTTTTCGTGGCCGTGACAAATTTTGTAAAAAACGAGATAGAATACTTACACGAGGGCGACCTGCCAGAATCCGTCGTGGCTTCCTCTAGCATCCCGGTAGTATTTACCCCTGCCAAAATTGGCAACAAGATTTACGTGGATGGTGGTATACTGGACAACATGCCCCTTAAGCCTATAGATAATCTTGCCAAGGAAATCATCGGGGTACACGTGAACCCCGTGGGCGAAAGACAGGCCAAGGGCTTAATAGATATTGCCATCCGTACTTTCCATATGAGCGTGGCCGCTGGCTTACCAAACAAAAGACCAAGATTTAAATACTTTATCGAACCCATGGCCCTTCGGGATTATTTTATCATGGACATAGCCAAAGGCAAAAAAATGTACGAACTGGGTTACGAAGAGGCTGTAAAAGTTTTTGATAATAAATAAGAAAAGCGTTTACTTGGGGAATTTTTCCCACATCCTTTCAATAAAAAGATACGCTTACATGTCCTTGTAAAAACCAAGGCTCAATGAATTTGCATGAGGGAGGGGGGCTGTCTTTGTAATGTATCGCACCCTCATTTCCCGATATACCGTCATATTTTAAGCCAGCCATAACCCATTCACGCTTAATCTTCTGATAAAATGGCACCATGGCTTTCTGCAGCTTTATAAGGGATGGTAAAATAAAAGGAGGAGCCCTCGCCAGGCTGGGAATTTACCCATAGCTTCCCTTCCAGTAGTTTTACATAATCTTTTGCTATGGCCAGGCCCAGCCCCGTGCCACCATATTTTTTACTCATGGGGTCATCGCCTTGTTGAAACCGTTCGAATATCCTTACCATTTGTTCGGGATAAATCCCTATACCGGTATCTTTTACTTGAAATTCAAGCTCGTCCCCTTTTATCCGGTACCCCACCTCAACAAATCCCTGGTGGCAAAATTTCAAGGCATTGGATAATAAAGTTTCTAAAACTTTTTCCAATTTTGACCGATCCGTGTAAATGTCTGCCTGCTTATCGCTGAAGGTTTTTTGGGCGCGCAAAACAATATTTTTCTTCACGGCCTGATCACGGTATGCATTTATCAAGTCATCTAATACCTTATTAAGGGGTACAATGTTTTTGATAACTTTTTCCTGTTTTGTTTCCAGTGAAGATATGATAAGAATATCAGTAACG
>CAZKIR010000132.1:2830-9577 GCA_964552835.1 uncultured Bacteroidales bacterium | reverse complement strand
CCCGACCGAGGTGCCTCTCCGAATAAAACGCCGCAAACAGCAAAATAAAACAGAATCAATAAGGTAAATCGCATTTCCAAGATATAAAGTTTATTGCCTGTAATAAACACCAGGCCAATTAATTAATAATAAAAAAAAAGAATATGAACTTTTATTAAACAATAATTGCATCTATTGTACACCAAAACGATATTTACCGCTTTCTATCTTCACTTCGTGGTAACCATTGTTCCAATTGATATAGTTTACAAAAGGCTGCTCATTGATACTTTTCCCGCTTTCTGTGAGCGTGCTGTTTTTATTACCGGGCACATATACCGTAGCATAGCTTCCAACCGGCACGATAACTTCCATTTTAAAATGACCGTCTTCCTGCTTCCATTCAATACCAGCTTTGCCAAAGCTCGTGCCGTTGTAATATTTTACAAACGACAAATCGCCGACAGGCTGGGGACGAAAAATGATATGCTTGTACCCGGGTTCGTCAGGGTCAGCAATCATCCCGGCCAGTTTCCGGTAAAACCATGAAATACCTCCACCAAACATCGGGTGATTATGCGAGCCTCTGGTACCCCAGTTTTCCCACATGGTAGTTGCTCCCAGTGCCAGCCATCTTCCATAGCCGGGCTCTTCGGTTTTGGTCATGGCCTCCCAGGCAATGTCGTGCATACCATGCTCCGAAAGGGTTTCAAAAAAGAATTGAGTCCCGAATATCCCTGTATCCAGATGCCCGTCATTGACAGCGATGTTGTTCATTAAAGCAGAAAGCACCCTGTTGTATTGTTCCTCAGGCACCCCCATCACCAATGCAAAAATATTGCCTCCGGCAGGACCGTAACTGCCTTTTTTGGGATCAAAAAATTCTTTTTGAAAAGCTTCTTTTGTTGCCTGTGCAAGTGCAGTGTATCGGCGCACTTCCTTTGTTTGGCCCAAAGCAGCAGCAGTTTTAGCCGTCATATCGGCACATCGCCAAAAGTAGAATGTATGTACCAGCTCATCGGCGGGCAATTCACCCGGGGCTACCCAGTCGCCCAGGTTGAACCATTTGAGCACTTTACCGTCTTTACCTTTTCTTTGTGAATGCATAATGCCATCTTTGCTTACCCAGTTCTGCATATAGCTTATATAATCCTTCATAGCAGGATAGGCATCTTCAAGTATATCCATGGCACCATAATGCACATAAAACTCCCAGGGAATGATGCTTATTGACGCACCCCAGGCCACACCGCCACCGCAACCAGGTTGCCATGGGGCGCAATTGGGAACATACCCGGTTTCGGTGATTTGGGCATCAATAATATCATGAATCCATTTCTGGTAAAAGTTACGGGCATCATAATTATGCATAACCGTTACGCATGCAACCTGACCGTCTCCGGTATAAGCAGAGCGTTCACGGTGTGGACAATCGCTGGCAATACCGCCATGCATGTTGTCGGTTTGTGCCCTTTTCCATATTTTATTGATTTGGTTGAGCATGGGATCAGATGTTTCAAAAACAGCCGATTCATTTACCTGAGTGTACACCACCTCGGCAGTAAGCTGTTCGGGCTTCAACTCCCCCGGATAGTTCAGTATTTCAACTTGCCTGAAAATAAACCAGTTGAAGCGTGCAGCATAGCTTTCATTGTCGGTGCCTTTAAAAATATAGCTGTTATCGCCCGACCACAGGTTACTCAGGTATCGTATCTCTATTTTATGCCCTTCGGGGCCATTCATGTCGCTTAGTTTTACCCATCCTGACACTTCTTCTCCAAAATCAATGAGCCATCTTCCGTCATATTTTTTCTCTATGCTGACGGGGTTGAGCCGTTCCATCACTTTGTCGGTATGGGCAGTATGTGCAACCAGCCTACCCTCGGGGGCTTTTCGCATCGTCACATTTTCCCATTCGGAATCATCAAATCCGGGAGCGTTCCAGCCGGGTTGTTCCATGCGGGCATCGTAGTGTTCGCCATAATAAACCATATCCATCAAAATGGGACTTTTAGATGCCTTCCAGCTCTGATCCGTAATTATTGTTTCTTCGCTACCATCACTGTAAGTCAGATGCAGTTGAGCAATAAAACGGGGAGTGCCATAACCTTGTGCCCAAAATTTAGCCGGATTATAAAACCCATTGCCGAGAATACTGCCAATCAAATTTTCACCGGTAACAACCATGTCTGTTACATCGTAAGCAAGATACATTACTTTGTATCCGGCAAAATCGTCGGGTAAAGGGATACTTTGCTCCAGCAATCCTTCTCTTTGGCCATAATTTGTCTGGTTGGGGACCAAAACATCATCGCATACTTTTTCCCCGTTCATGTATATTTCAAAGTAACCCAGGCCGGTAGTGTAGACTACAGCTTTTTCTAAAGTTTTATTAACATTAAATGATTTTCTGAGCAGAGGCGCCGGAGGGGGCAATTCATCAGGCAGAAAAGCGCCTGGCCGATTGGGTTTTGGCAAGGCAGCTTCCCCATGCCACGGGGCCCCTATCCATTGCGCTTTCCAGTCGGAGGGCTTAAGCAGTCCCATGTGCCAATGCGCCGGTTCGCTCCACGCTGATACCTGATCATCTTTGTCCCAAACCCTGACCTGCCACCAGCAGTCTTGCCTTGACTCAAGGGTTTTCCCGGCGTATCCAACCCGGTTGGATTGGTTACCAGGCACTTTACCGCTGTCCCATAAATCAGGGTTTTGTAATTTTTCCTGGGAGGAGGCAACCTTCACCTGCCAGGCCGTTTGTTGCTGGCCACGTTCCCCTTCATCGGCTGTATTTACCCAGGAAAGGCGGGGATTAGCAACATCAACAACTGAAGGATTTGAAGCGTATTCACATAATAAGCCCGTAGGGGCAAGTTTAGCACCAAATACATTTAACATGCCAAATATCAACAACAAGTAAACAACAGCTATTTTCATACGATAAAATTTATTTTAAAGCATCCTTATACTTATAATTAAGAGGAGTACCTGAAATCATCATGTTCAGATAATCGGCAAAGCTTTGCTTAATACCTTCTTTTTGTTCTATAAAATATTGTAAAGTTCCCGATAACTCCTTTGTCCACCTGCAACCTTTGTCTATATCAAATTCCAGTTTCCCTGCTCCACTGTTTACTAAAAAATTGCCAGTACCCTCAAACGCAAAATATACTGCAGTTAAATCCCAGCTCGGTCTTTGATTATCAAGGGTATATTCGAACACTTCCCAAAGCCAGTCGCGGTAAACCGTGCGCAGAATATTACCCGGTGGCGTAAATTTTAATGAGCTTCCGGTCATAACATCGGTTCCTGCATCAATATAGTATACAGGTACCGGAAAATTATCAACAAGATGTTTCGTGTAGGGTGCAGTTTCGTTAAAAAAGAAATTCCAGTCTTTTTTGAAATGCCCTTCGATGTTGTTGGCCCCTAATGCACCCAAAGCAATCCATCGGTCAATCTTTTTACTAATAAGTTCCTGACCATTAAGCGATGAGATATCATCTGATTCGGAAACAAGCAGATCGTAAAGGCCTTTGGTATGCCCAACTGTAATGTAAGTTATAGAATTGTCTTCAGCCGATGCCAGCAATTTTCGGTTCAATCGCGTTTGTTCTTCTGTATCCGTATTAAGAATAATACTGTTTCCAAAGGCGACAGTATCCCGGGCGAGTTTGCCGGCTGTCATTTTATCAACGGAATCACCTACCTCATCATTATGATTTGCTCCAACAGGAATATTGGGACGTCCATAATAAATATTGATTGCTTCAACAATACCCGCCCCATAAGGAACCTTACCAGAACTGTAAATGCAGCCGATAATTTCTGCTTTCCCCTGGTCGGCATATTGATGCAAAAGGGCGAGTGCTCCCGCATCATCGCAGTCGGAACCCATGTCGGTATCAAAAATTATTTTTATTGGTTTATCAGATGTGTTGATCTTATCTTTACAGCCAAACAAAAAGCCGATAATAAAAACCAAAAGAATCACTTGATAAAGCGTACAGCGGTTATTTTCCATAATCCTATTTTTTTGTAAACATTAAAATAATCTTTCTTACATATTTTATATATTCCCGCAAACGTTCCTATTAATAAGAAACGATATGTACAGAATTCATTTCATCTTATTTTTGAACTAATTTTGTTGTCCAATTAGCATAATAAAGAAGCCATCCGGTACAGCAAATGCTTATAAACTCCAGCTTTCTTTCCATTCTATTTCAAAAAAACCATCCTTTAATTGAATGGGCAACCATATGTAGCGTCCATCTATCGGATTGTCCGGCTTCCAGCGATCGCCCATGTATATAAATTGATCTTTTTCGCCTTGCACTTGCAATACGTAAGTACTCTGTGATTTAAAAGTAAGATCGGCATCGGGACCAATACACGGGTTGCCCAGCTCTTCCCACGGTCCCCACATACTCTTTGCCCTTGCCGAACGGGCTGCATTAGGATACCATCCGGTACAGCCGGATGCGATTAAATAGTAGGTTCCATCAGAAGTTTTAAAAATTGCAGGTGCTTCCATGTATCTATCGGCAAAAAACCGTGCATATTTTCCGGAATAAGATTGATAGTCATCGGTAAGTTGCGATATATGCAAGGTGCTGTTGTCCTCGGATGAATAAATATGATAGGCTATACCGTCGTCATCCACAAACAAATTCATGTCGCGGGCCATTTGTCCATTCTTAAAATCACGACCAAGCAAATTCAGGGTATCGGGATGGGCTGGCAGACACCCCTTTCCTCCACAATATGTTGATGCAATGCTGTCGTGTACGGGTTTTAGGTGATAATCCTGCACATTAATTGGCCAATGTCCGGCATTGGGTCGAAATGAATTTATGAACCGAAACGGGCCTTCGGGGTTGTCGGCAACTGCCACTCCTGATCGTGCAGCATCGTAGCCCTGGTCTTTCAGCTCAAGGTGAAACCACATGACAAACTTGCCTGTCTTTTCATTATATATCACTTTGGGCCTTTCGAGTATACATCCCCTTGCAATATCAGATTGTTCATCTTCTTCTACTTGAAGGGCAATACCTAAGTCTTCCCAATCATACAAATTATCAGAAACATAAACATGAACGCCCACTTGAGCTGTATTTCCAATTTCACCTTCAATCTTATGCTCGCCGTACCAATAGTATTTGTTTTGGTATACCATCATACCCCCGCCATGCGCATTTATATGTACCCCATTGTTATCCGGCCAAAGCTCTCCGGGGTAAATTGTTTTTTCAGATTGTTTACTGCAAGCTGAAAACAAAATAATACACATCGCATTTAAGATAATTACAAAAAATTGTTTCATGGGTTTAAAATTTGTGACCAAACCTGAAATTTGGCACTCATTTCAATCATGGTCGTGTGTGCCTCTGTAATTATCTCAGACATGGTTTGTTTCATGGGTTTAAAATTTATTTCACGCAAAGTCGCAAAGATCTTTTAATCATGCACGTGTGTGTTTAAAACTTAATCATGGATGTTTCATGTGTTTAAATTTTTTATGTTACTACCTGCCTGGTTATTCTTGCCAAATCATTAAATATTTATCTGTATACGCCTGAAAATCTGATGTAATAACCTCAAAAGAAGTTTCTAATCTTCGAGATTAAACCTAAGTACTGGTGCCAGTTGTCCATTTGAGCTATCGAAAAAAGCAGCGCTAATTAAACCCAATGGGAGTATTGCTATTCCATCACTCCGACCGTCAATTAATCGTTGCAACACGGGTTGAGAAATGTTGACAATTGTTTTACCCCCTTTTACAGCCTGGGCTTTAGAATCAACAATACACTGACTTACAATAACATCATGAATCTCCTGATAGCCTTTAAAACGGTTAAACGTGAGTGCGTTGTCATTTGCCCAGTTTGTATTGGGATTCATAATCTCGCTAAACCGTATAATCCCGAAATCTTTTGGATTATCTTTTCTTTGGAAAACAGCCAATGTTGACAGTTCCAGTTGACCTGTTCCGTTGACACGTTTGCCTTTAAATTTTTCCAGGTCCCAGTTTAGAAGAATTACCTTGCTTTGATCGAGTTGGATCACTGAAGTTGAATCGTTGCCATCAACGGTTAACCATGGAGTTATAACTTCATCAGGAAAGGATTTATCGATTAAGTTTGTATTCGCGATTATCTCTTCCTGATAGGAAGATGACTTCAAAACCTCATGATACTCTAAAGGCAAACCATGTTGAATGTGGTTGTCATTAATGTTCACTAAATCGACTTGAATATAATCAATGTGAAGTTCGTAAATATCTGAAACTCCCCAGTCCATCATTGAGATTTGAGTCATCAATGGCTTTTCAGGATCAAAGCTATAGCCATCAGTAACCATGCTTATGATATACCATTCGTTTGCTTTTTCAAGGTCAAATTCTCTTAAATAGCCTCCGGAATCCAGCGATGACAAATACATATTGATCCTTCGTGGTGCATGGCTTGGTTTTACCCTTGCCTCCATTCTTAGTTCATATTCAGGCAGTAATAATTTTTCCATGTCAATGACATCAGAAATACTTTGATGCATAAAAACATACCAAATATTTCTTTTATCCTTTCTGGAATCAACGTTTAAAACTGCGCTGCCTCCTTCAACTTTTTGCCTGAAAATAATATTCCCGTCGCCTGTAACGGTTCTCCATCCCGGAAGGTTATTAGGATAAAAACCTTCATACCCGGAATTAAAATCAACTCTATATTGAGCGGTTGCATTGAAAGCAGAAAAAGCTAAAAACAAAATCAC
>CAZKIR010000132.1:0-2820 GCA_964552835.1 uncultured Bacteroidales bacterium | reverse complement strand
TTTATTTATTTAACTGTAATATCTAATGGAATACCAAGTTTTTCGTACAACTTTCGACGGGATGCTTTATCGATGATCAATTCCTCTCTTGCCGCATCGGCTACTTCAAGAGCCTTCTCCCGTGGAACCACGATCACACCGTCTGTATCAGCAACAATGACATCTCCGGGTTTTATAAGAACGTCACCTACATTAATCGGCTCATTGTACGATTCTAATTCATTTCTTCCGGGACGAATGCCTCTGCCCCGTTTATTGTAATCGGTATAGACGGGAATTTTTTGTTTGATAACCTGATCGATATCACGCATACCTGCTGAACAGATCACACCAACCGATCCCTGTGCCTTCCATACCATACTGTTGTTGGAACCAATTGATCCACAATCAGTAGTGGCATCCCCATCATTCTCAATAACAACCACATGTCCGGGTTCAATTTCTTCAATAAAAGGTTCGCCGGAGTAAAACGAATACCAATAATCCCTCCAGCTTTTATAAGCATCAATACCCGTTTTATCAGGGGTAATCTTCCGTTGCGTGGGCACATACTTAACGGTAAAGGCAATTCCAACCAATTGATGCTCAAAAGTCTTCGTATCCTTCCATAATGGAGCAATTGATTGATCCATTAATCCGACATTCACCAGCCCAATCATATCCATGGCATCGCAAACATCGGTAACCCTTAATCCCTTGTATAACTTTACAAGGTGTTCATTAGAAAGATTGCTTTTATTTTGAGCTGAAAGATTCGTTAACAAACATATCAGCAGCAGAATAATGGTATTGTGCTTTAATTTCATATTTAAAATTTTATGGTTCATGTTTACAAGCACATATTTTTATTTATCAAGAACTTTTGCTCTTACTGCCATATATGGCTTTTGAGGAAGCGGAACTTCAACTTCCCCTGAAAATGAATCATCAAGTTTTTTAATCGTCATTTCCCAAACATCAATTATTTCAATCTCATATTCTTTATCTGTAGGTAATCGAAGCTTTGCGGCTGCCTGCTGACTATTGCCAAAATAATGAAGATAATATTCTCCGGTTTTGTATAAATAGGTTTGTTTATTCCATTCATTATGAAAAGGGTATAGTTGTTCTGTTGGGGCATCTTTCATAATATGATGCAGAAAAGCAATACGTTCAGGACTTTTCCCATATAATTTCCCTCCTTTTGACCACCAAAGTACATTATCCGGATGCAGGTACGTTTCCCCATGTGTACAATAAGCTCCACGTGTCCAGCAAATCCAGAAACGATGAACCAATTCTTCCGGCGTAAGATTTCCCCAGTCGTGGGGAATGTTCCCTTCATAAACCGGTTCATCGTTAATCACTGGTTTCAGGTACATTTCACGCCAGTCCTGAATATCTTGCAGGTAAGGTGTCTGGATACTCAAATGCGTAATCCATGGTTTGCTGTAATCGTAGAATTTTTGTCCGTTATGTATGCTGCTGAGGTGCTGATAAGGATCGTATGATTGAATAACCCTGAAATATTTCTCCCATTCATCATCCGATTTATGCATCATGTCATACTCGTTTGCCATTGACCACCAGACATTGTGATAGGCTGAAAGCCTGGCTAAAAGGTAGCGGATATATCTACTATTTTGTTCAACCGTCATTTTATCAAATCCCCACTTTCCGTAATCGTATGGGTGAAAAAGGATTAGATCAGCTTCGATTCCCAAATCGCCAAGCTTTTCGATTTGATTTTCAAGGTACGCGAAATACCGGGGGTTAAACCGACTGAAATCCCATCCATCTTCTCTTGATCCTTCAAAAGGATAAAACGGGGGTTCGGTATCAATGTAAGTGCTGTAATGTTTTGGCATTACCGTCATCCGTATCTTATTGAACTCATTGTCCGATAATGTTTCCAGGGTCTGGTTAACCAGTTCATCGCCTTGCCATACCCATGCATAACAGGTAGTGCCGACAGGAAAAAAAGGTGTACCGTCATCATATCCAAAGTGAAAAGTATCGCGAACCCTGACAGGTCCATGGTTTTCGGTTTTTGCAGGCAAACAGGTAAATTCGCCTGTTAATCCATTCATTTTATCCTTATTGCATGCGGTAGTGTATTTCCATGTACCTTCTTCATCAGGCATAAATCTGATTTTATATTTCCCATTGCCGTCATAGAATCCCTCACAGTACAAAATGCGGTTTTTATTTTGAAATTCTGCAGTTAATTGGACATCCTCAAACGGATTGCCTGATTTGGGTCCATCAAATATCAATTCAAAAATTTCATATTTTTCAATACGCGTTGCAGTGGAAAAAGCAAGGCTATGAATACTTAAAAAGAATATGAAAAATATGTTTAATTTTCTCATGACGGATTACAAATGAAATCTTATTAGAAAAAACCAGCGTATAACTGCAAAATAGTTATACGCCGGTTAAATTAATGAATAATTAACTTTTTTACAAATTTTTTCTCTTTTCCGGTAAAATGCAAAAAATAAATACCTTTTCCAAGAGATGAAATATCAACGGACATGCTTGGATTATTTATGTTCTCACGCAAAACAGATCTGCCATGAATATCAATAATGGAAACTAAATCGAAAACATTCTGATCTATATCAATTCTCACATGATTACAAGCTGGATTGGGATAAACAAGAATTTTTGGAAAATTAAATTTTTCGGCATTCAATACATCGGTATCGATTACGAAAATAAAAAACTCCACTTCCCATGAATTACCTTGCTCATCTGTTAGTTTGACCGTAACTCGCGAAAAACCAAGCGCATCTTCTGCAGGTGTGAAATACAATACGGCACTTCCATCATCTTGTA
>CAZKIR010000131.1:0-9688 GCA_964552835.1 uncultured Bacteroidales bacterium | reverse complement strand
AGTTATTATCAATTAAATTATAAAAAATGTGCGTAATATGAGAACTGCACCCAAATTTATCAAACTCTTCTTCCAATAGTTCGTCTTTTGATTTAAAATAAGGAATTAAGCCAAAAATTTTCTCGATAATTTCCCGTAGCGTTAGACGCCTGTCAACCTCTGCTGCTTTTCTTAATTTTTCAATGGTATAGTACTCTTCCGGCCTATTCATTATTTCTTCATTGATATAATTCAACACCAAATCCCATTTGCCTTCCCGCACATTTTCAGCTACAAAATCATTTTGTTTCATTTCGTCCTCGAACTTGTTAAAGAACATGCGGTCAATACGCATTCCTTCCATTCCAATTTGTTCTTCCTGAATAGTTAAAACTTTATCTTCCTCAAAAGTCTCGTATTCTTCAATGGATGTAGGCGTAGCACCTCCACCTTCCTGTCCTTTTTTTGATGGACGGGCCGGAAGTTTGAGGACTTCGTCATAATTGAATTTCTCTTCGAAATATTCGCAGTTGGCAAAGAAATCAAAAAGCTTAAAGGTTTTCTTTTCGGTATTCTTGAATTCTTTCTTTAATCCAACATCAACAAGTTGTTCCGAAAAGTTGTGTTTTCTTGTGCCCCTGCCTTTAATCTGGATAAAATCCTGCGGTGAAAATATCGGGCGCATCAGGCAAATGTTCAGAATATCGGTACAGTCGTAACCTGTTGTCATCATACCGACCGTAACGCATACCCTTGTTTTTGAAGTGCGGTAAACAGGATTAAAATTACCTGTTCCGTTCAAATTATTGCTTTTGTCGGTAAAGTTCAAAGTCATTTGTTGAGCACCCGGGATAAAAGAAGTTACCTGAACAGCAAAGTCAGAATTGTATCTTCCCGGATATAGCTTATCAGCCATTTCATTCAATACCTGAGTGAGCTTCGCGGCATGATTCTGACTGACGGTGAAAATAATCGTTTTACCCAGTTCACCTGTAATCGGGTCTCTTAAAGCATTTTCTAAAAAAGTTTTACAAAAAACTACATTTGTCCTTTCCGAGAAAAACTTTCTTTCAAAATCACGTTGGAAGAACGAAGTTTCATCCTCTTCATTTTCTTCATTTGTTTTTAATACAGCATAGCCTTCATCTGAAAGTAATCGCGTAGTTATTTCGGTTCTCGCGTCAACTACTGTCGGGTTTCTCAGAAAATCATCTTTTACACCGTCAAGCAAAGAATAACGGAAAGTTGGTTCGCCCGATTCACAACCAAAAGTACGGTAGGTATCTAAAAGCAATCTTCTTTCAAATTCTCTCGGGTCTTTTGTTGTTTTCGTATCATCGTACTTTTTGAGATAATCTTTTGGCGTTGCTGTCAGGCCCAATTTATATCCAACAAAATATTCAAAAACAGCCCGGGCATTTCCGCCTATCGAGCGATGGGCTTCATCTGAAATGACCAGATCAAAATCGGTTGGTGAAAATAAACGTTTGAATTTGTTATTGAATAAAAGCGACTGCACAGTGGTTACTATAATTTCAGCTTTCCGCCAGTCGTCCCGGTTTTCTTTGTAAATAACCGTTTTATAATCATTGCGCAAATATTCATCAAAAGCTTTTTTAGCCTGGTCTTCCAATTCCAACCGGTCAACCAAAAACAAGACTCGCCTTGTATTTCCTGTTCTCAAAAAAAGCTTTATAACTGCTGCTGATGTTAATGTTTTTCCTGTACCTGTAGCCATTTCAAACAAAAAACGGTCTTTCTTTTCTGCAACAGCTTTTTGAATCGCTTTAACTGCTTTTTTCTGATAATGACGTAAGAACCTTACTTTAGTGCGAAAAAAGAAATCACTTTTTGTTGCTTCGTTCTGATATTCAGGGTCGGTCGCATAACTGGGGTATTGAGTAAGCGCAATATAATCATCATCAACATTTTCGGTAATAAGCCGGTTTTTATCGGGTTTAAACATTTTGTACCCTTCAATCGAATCAGGATTAGGGAAATTGGTGATGATATATGGATTGCCCCTTTCTAAATCCCAGAAATAATGCAAATTTCCGTTTGAAAGAATGATAAAACGGCAATTTTGTGATTTAGCATATTTACGGGCTTGTTCCTTACCAATCAGGGGGTTTTTATCTTCGGCTTTAGCTTCTAAAACAATTAATGGATACCCTTTTTCATCCAAGAGCAAGAAGTCAATAAACCCATTTTTGGTTTTGTCGAAATTTTCCCCCAGGTCATTTATTGCCTGCGCTGTTATTTTAATATTGTTTTCAAATACAACATTGGCTTTGCCGAAACGATCATCAATTAGCTTCCAGCCCGTTTCTTCGAGGAGTTTATTAATCTTTATTCTTGCTTTTGCTTCTTTTTCAGCCATTATATCATTTTCCTAATTCATTTTTCAAATCTTGCAATTTACAATTTTCGTTTCTTTCCTCCGCTGCACGATGGCAAAAATTACTCGCCGGTTCTAATTTTCAAAGGTACTACCCGCTTGAAAAGCGGGGCAAGCTGTGAGCTCCCTTCGGTCGGTTGCACTCTTTGGCAAGCTTTTGTTTGCGCATCGGATTCCCGAAAAATCGGTACAGGCTGTAGGGCTTGCCAATCCGGATGAACCGGGACAAGTTGTGTGCAATGCGGGTCGGCAATTTCTATTTCCATCAAGTTTACCAATATGCACGTTCTTTTTAGAAAAAAAATACTCTTCAATTCTCTAATAATCATTGCATGACACTTGTGACTACCTGGTTTAACGTATGGATTTTCTTTTAAGCTGCCCGCTCCACGGAGCGCTTGCCCTTCTTATCTATAAGTAAAAACACAAAAAAAATTTCATTGTATATTTTGCCCCCGATATGCTACCTGTTCATTACACCGTGGCTTTTATCTATGCTGCAAATACTTGCTTACCCCTTTTTCTTTAAAAACCCGACCAAGCGGTCAATGTCTTCTTCATTATTGTACACGTGTAAGGAAACACGGATACCTTCGCCCCGTGCCGACACGATAATATTTTTTTCGGCCAACCGGTTTACTACTTCCTTCGCGTTGGGCATTTTAATCACGGTAATACCTGAACGATATGCAGGTTGCAATGGGGTTATGATTTCAATTCCTGTTTCTTGCAATCTTTTCTCCAGGTGCGCGTTTAAATCCATGATGCGCTGGTATATCCTTTCTTTCCCGATGTTATCCAGTAAACCAATGGCCGCACCCAGGGCAAATATGTTCGCGAAATGGGGCACGCCAGGTTCCAGCACGGCTGCCTCGGCTGGAAGGTCCAGCTGCTTGTTGTCCATGGCTTCAGGCTCTTTCACGCTTTGCCAACCGGCTTGCCCGTATGGCAGGTGGCCCAGGTGCTTTTGGTTCACGTATATGCCCCCTACCCCGTATCCGGCCATGGGCCATTTCAAGCCCGTGAACATCATGAAATCCACATCATAACTTGACAAATCAAGAGGGATGGCCCCAATGCCCTGGGTGGCATTTACCACCAGGTACAAACCATGTTTCTTGCATATTTCTTGCAACATGCCCAAATCTTGCTTAAAACCCGTGTTGTATTGCACCAGGCTCGACACGAGTATTTTCGTGCCCGAACGGATAGTTTTTTCTATCGCGTCGCTGGCATACACGTGCCTGACCGGTTTTACAAAGCGTACCGGGTTTCCCCGGTTCAACCAGGGAATGGTAGAAGAAGGGAACTCGTCGTCCATGGCCAGAACCTCGTCGCCGGGGCCAAACATAGAAGCCACCAGGTTCATGCCATGTGAAGTATTCATGGTGAACGCGATTTCTTTTGCCGAGGCACCGACGAAACTTGCCAACCGTTCACGGGTTTTTTCCGTTTTTTCAAGCCACGTCTCGTAGAGGGTATCGCCTTCTTCCAGCATTTCCTTGTAAAAACCCGAGGCCGCGGCATATACAGCCTTCGAAACGGGCGATCCCCCGGCAGGGTTCAAGTAAGTGTATTTTTCGCAGGCTGGGAACTGTGCCCTTACTTCATTCCAATTCATAACATTCTATAATTTAGCCGGGCCTGCATTATTTCGAAAGCAAGCTGGCAGTTAAGCAACTAATAAACAAAAAAACAAAAACCCCGCGAGGTAACCAAACCAGGCGGGGTTTTCTTATCATGAAAATGTATCTTACAAGCTGTCCCCAAAGTCTTCTTTAAACTTGGCAATAAGCTTTTGTGGCCAATCACTGGTAGGTTCCAGGCGGCCCATGAAGAAACGCAGCACGGGGGGCTCTTCCACGAAGCGGAGGCCGCCAACCAGCTCACGGTTCTGGTACAACCAATTCAGGCGGTCAATCACGAATTCTGTTTGCGAAAGGGTAAATACCCTTCTCGGGAAAGCCAGGCGGAGCAATTCCACGTCGGCCAGGATATCTTTGCCATTATCGTCGCGCACGCTGGAAATGGTCCCGCGTTCCATACCGCGTACGCCAGAGATAATAAACAAGGCGGCAGCCAGGGCGCCGGCCGGGTACTCTTCCTGCGGCACGTGGGGCAAAAAGCCCATGGAATCGATATGACAGCCCAGGGCACCCGGGGGCGTGATAACAGGGATCCCGATTTTATCGAGCTCTGTCACCGCGTACTCTATAAATGCAGGCGACTGGCTAATCACGGTCTCGTCAAGGGTTTCTTCCAGGCCCACGGCCATGGCTTCAATTTCCCTAACCGACATCCCGCCATAGGTCAAGAACCCCTCGTACAAAGGCACCAGGTCGCGCATTTTCAGGTAAAGTTCTTCGGAACCCGTGCAAATACCACCCCCGCGAGTAGAACTGACTTTACGGCTCGAAAAATACACGATTTCGGCCATGGAACACATTTCTAACAAGATATCATGAATAGAAGTATTGGCGAATTCTTTTTCCCTTTTCTTGATAAAATACGCGTTTTCACCAATCAAGCTGGCATCCAGTACCATCATGATGCCATTTTCTTCGGCAATTTTCTTCACGTCACGCATGTTTTGCATCGAAAAAGGCTGGCCACCTATCAAGTTCGTGGAGGCTTCCATTCGCACGAAGGGGATACGCTCCTTGCCGTATTGCTTGATAAGGGCTTTAAATTTATCCAGGTCGATATTCCCCTTGAAAGGATTATCGCTTTTTATCTTGATGGCATCATCTCCGTAGATTTCAAAAATTTTCCCACCGTTTATTTCCATGTGCTCCTTGGTAGTGGTAAAATGGTAATTCATCGGGATCACGTCGCCCTCTTTAATAAAGACTTTAGAAATAATATTCTCCGCGGCCCTACCCTGGTGTGCCGGCAGTATGAGTTTTTTACCAAAAACTTTCTGCAGGGCGCTCTCCATCTTGTAAAAACTGGCCGATCCGGCATACGCGTCATCAGCCACTAACATTGATGAAACTTGGTTGTCACTCATGGCATTAGTGCCACTGTCTGTTAGCATGTCCAGGAACAAATCTTCCGTTTTTAAAAGGAAAGTATTGTACCCCCCTTTTTCTATTGCTTGAAACCGTTCGTTTATAGGTTTCAGGTTTAACTTTTGAACAATCCGTACCTTGTGTAATTCAAGAGGTATTCTTTTTCCGCTAAAAAATTTTACCTCGCTTAATCCGTTTGACTCCATGTGTTAATGCATTTAAAAATTAAAAATCAGGTTACTATTTGGTATTTTTATAATAATTCCCTACTTGTTGTCCCCTGGCCTAGCCTATGTACCCGCCCGTGTTTATATCCTTAAACATTTAGACAGGCTGTGCTTAAAAAAAGCTAAAAATATAGAAAAAAACATTTGATCCGGTAAAAACATGAAAAAAAGGTTAGGAATAGTTTTTGCAAAAGGATATAATAAAATCCAGGACTATGAAAACCCAAGTACATGAACAATTTCTTGTAAAGCCTGGTAAAGATGTTAAGCTTGCCAGTTATCCCACCTCGTATGCCTTGCCATACCAGGACATGCAAACCGGAAAACAAAAATTACGGGAAAACCGAAAAAAGATTGAAACTTTAACAGACAAACTCTACGCGGCAGGTAGCCATGCCCTTGTCCTAATTTTTCAATCCATGGACGCCGGCGGCAAGGACAGCACCCTGAAACACGTGTTACGCCGCGTACGGCCACAAATCACGAAAACCCTTAACCTGCAAGAACCTAGCCGAAAAGAACTGCAGCACGATTATCTTTGGCGGATATATAAAGACCTCCCGGAAAGGGGGCGGGTAGGCATTTTTAACCGTTCACATTACGAGGAAGTGGTTACCACACGGGTACACCCAGGCTACATTGTCTCGCAGAACATACCGGGAATCGATTCCATGAACAAGATAGACGGGCGTTTCTGGACAAGGCGTTTCGAGCAAATAAACCAATTTGAAAAGCACCAGGCAGACAACGGGGTGCATTTCGTGAAATTTTTCCTACACCTTTCCCCCGGGGTGCAAAAAAAACGTTTTTTAAAAAGGATCCACAGGCCAGACAAGCATTGGAAATTCAGTTACAAGGATATAGAGGAACGAAAACACTGGGATGCATACCAAAAAGCATACCAGGATGCTATATCGAATACTTCAACACCCTGGGCGCCTTGGTATATAATCCCGGCCGACCATAAATGGTATATCCGGGCAGCGGTTAGCGATATCCTTGTCCACGTGATGGAAGAAATGGGGATAAAATACCCCGCGCCTGATGAAAAACAAAAAACCGATATGGAAAAAGCCAGGCGGGAATTAGAAAGGGGTTTACAGGCTTGAACGGGCAATATTTAAGGGTTTTATTTCTTTACTCGTTTCCATGGCCCTTATATAATTTTAGTGATAAGATGGCCCAGGTACACGGCCAAAAGCCCCAGGAATATACTTAAGCCGGTATACAACAAAAACAAGAAAAAAGCCCCGTCCCTCATCAAGGCCAGGTTTTCAATGGCAAAGGTAGAAAAAGTAGTGAACCCGCCACAAAAACCGACGGTAAGGAACAAGCGGACGCCGGGGGATAAAATGGTCCCTTTTTCGGCCAAACCATAAAACAAACCTATCAAGAGGCAACCCAGCACGTTTACCAAAAAAGTGCCCCAGGGAAAAGAAGAAAGGGCATGTCCCTGCACGAATTTGGCTACCAGGTATCGTGAAACGCTGCCCAGGAACCCACCCGTACCGATGATAAGGATTGTCTTTAGCATGGCGCAAAGATAATTATTCTTCGTGTTTATTTATTAATGGGTTAAAAATACATGAGCCCATTCTTACATGTTAAACGAAACAATACCCAAATGGGTTTAAATCTACACTAATTGACTATTTTAACAAGTAAAAAAAAAGAAAATATGTTTTATAATAATTCAAAAATTTATACCTTTCACTGGTTATATTTCTAATAAACCCTAAAAAAACTAAAAACCATCATCATGAAAAAAATTTTCTCTAAACTTATCCAGGGCGGTGCCAGCGAGGTACTCAACGGGGTGGACAAGGTACTGGACACCACCATCACCAACGAGGGCGAAAAGCTGCAAGCCAAGAAGGAAATCTCGGATATTGTCCTCGGCTCGCTGAACAAGCTCCAGGAAATGCAAAAACAAGTGCTTTTGTCGGAAACCTCGGGCAATTGGCTACAACGAAGCTGGCGCCCCATCGTGATGCTGACCTTCACGGTAGTGGTCGTGATCGGGGTGTTTAACCCGGATATCGTTTACCTGCAAAAGGGAAGCGAGTTTTGGGACTTGCTGAAACTAGGGCTCGGTGGATACGTGATTGGCCGTTCGGCTGAGAAAATAACCGGCAGCGTGACCCAAAATATCGATATGCCCTTCTTGCGCAAGAAAGACCGGAAAGATGCGATGGGATAAACCACCAAAAAACCATAAGCATGAAGATAGAAAACCATTTACTCCCTGATGGGGACATAACCCGCCTGGAATGCCCAAAAAACAAGGATAAATTCCAGCCCGAAAACCTCGACACCCTGGTGCTCCATTACACGGCCGGCCGCGACGCGGAAAACTCGGCCAGGTACTTGTGCAAAGAAGAAGTAAAAGCTTCTGCCCACCTGGTGATAGGGCGGGACGGGAAAATATTCCAGCTCGTGCCCTTTGACACCATCGCGTGGCACGCTGGCAAGAGCCATCACGGCAACCGCACCGGTTTGAACAAGTATTCCATTGGCATAGAACTGGACAATCCCGGTTTGTTGATGAAAACCGAGGAAGGCTATAAAACCTGGTTTGGTAGCGAAGTCCCGGCCAATCTTGTTTTAAAAGCCAAACACCGAAACGGGAACGAAGAAAAATACTGGCACACCTACCCGGAAGCACAGCTAATGGCCTGCCAGGAAATATGCGAGCTGCTTTTGCAGGCATACAACATAAGGTACATCCTGGGCCATGAAGAAATCGCGCCCGGGCGGAAAACGGACCCTGGCCCGGCTTTCCCGCTCGACAAATTACGAAATCAATTGTTGCATGCTGACCGTGCACGGGAAGACGCGGAATTTGAGGTGTTCGAAGGTTCCGTTATTCCCTCCTTGTTAAACATCCGATCGGGCCCTGCCACGAGTTTTGAAACGGTATCCGAACCGCTTGAAAAAGGCTCCAGCCTAAAAGTTACCGGGGAAAAAGACGGTTGGTACAAGGTGGAAAGCAAGCTCGAGGGTTGGGTTTCTAAGCAATTTGTCATGAACAAGGGTTAAATTACGCGTACAAACGCACTATTTACGCCACGTTCGTCCTTTTGCCCCCAGCCCTGACGTTTTACCTGCTTCCGGCTAAGGCACAGGCCTTGGGTAGGCAAGGGGGTTTTATTCACGATTGTTCACGAGATAGCTCTGCTTGGCTGCCCCCCCTTCCCGATTAAAGAAAAAACGGGGCAAGTATTTCAATTACTGTATGCAGGGCTATTGTTTTGCCGATGTGCTTATAAACAAATGGGCGCTGAGCGTTGGTATATCACAATACTAAATAAACAGAAATTAAATGCGCTTACAACTCTCTGATAAGTACCATTAAGTTTTGGCATCTTTAAAACCCTGTTTTTATAATGTCTCGGGTATATTTTTAACCCTCCATTTTAATTGTAAGAATATTTGCTTTAAAACAACAAGAACAAATACCCCAAACCAAATACCTACAATACCTTTTACAAGTTTGTTAATCCAATTCAGACTTACTCCTTTGATTGAAGAAAATACATGTGCGATGTGGTTTTTGTGGTTTTTTATTTTGGATAAGGTGAGCAAACAATAAACTAAACCCGAAATAGCACCGGAGAACGCGAGGAGTATATTAAAAATCAGAAACCCGTTTAATATGCCTTGTGTCATATTTTTATTTTCATTCAATGGGAGAACGCCTATGACAATCCTCCCATGCGCAAAGGCGATGTGAGGTCATGGCTCCTGTTCACGATGCACTGAAAGCTACTATTTCTCCCGGTATACACGGTCGGGCATTTGAAAGGTCGCGAATATTTTTGGATTACTCACAATATGTTTATTATCAATGGTGTTCCCCGCGAAAAAAGCGGGGCAGGCAGTGAGGGCTTCGCCATTGAGGGCAAGCCTTGCGGGAAATACGAAGTATTCACGAAGTTGAGTAGTTGCCCAAATACGAAATTGAGTACCACGGTGCGGCTTTACACGATAGCCAACCGAAATAATTACATCGAGGTTGTAATATTTTGTTGAATAGTTTTTACCGTCAGCGGCAGTTGTCAAGTAATCCTTGA
>CAZKIR010000130.1:4934-9691 GCA_964552835.1 uncultured Bacteroidales bacterium | reverse complement strand
TACCTTTCCACAACCCTTCCTTTTTGGGTCCAAAAAACTCGTTATCTACATCAAGCGCCATGGAATCAGCAGTATAAGTTTGCACCTTTACTGCATCTGCACCAGAATGCGCCATAGCCTCAATGGTTCTGACTGCCAAATCAAAGTCATTATTATGGTTAGCTGATAGTTCAGCAATAATAAAAGTTTTGTCCATACTAATCATTCGTTTTGTAAAGCTGATGCATTTCTTGAATAGCCTGTTCAAGCGACCAATGCGCCTTCCACGCTGTTTCGTTCATAAATTTTGAAGATTCCATCAAGATTTGAGACACATTTTCCTCCTTCTCTGAATGAAACTGCACATTGCCTTTGTTACCTGCAAAATTGTTAATAGCTTCCGCTATTTCAATTACTGAATAATTTTTATTCACTCCTACGTTGTAGTTTCCATTTGCTATATTATTTTCTATTGCAGTAAGAATTGCAGAAACCGCATCTCTAACATAGAGATACTCTACCTTCGTTTCTCCTTTTCCCCATATCTGCAAAGGTTGTTTTGCTATAGCTAATTTCATGAATTTCGTAAAAACGACAGATTCCCGCTCACCAAATCCAAATAATCTGGCTAACCTAAGACTAATAACATTTAGTCCTGTTTTACTACCAATATATTCACCTAGTTTTTCTGCATAAAGCTTACTTACGCCATAAATGGTTGATGGAATAGGATGATCATCCTCCTGATAGGGCAATGAGTTGGCAGATGAATACACACTATTACTCGACATTTGTATTACTTTTGCCACTTTATTAGTAGTTGCTGCTAATAATAGGTTTTCTGTAAGATTCACATTCGCATTGTAAAAAGAACTTACTTTCAATGGATGTGTATTACGTTGCATCGTTTGAGCAGCAAGGTGAATAACGACATCTACACTATGAAGCGCTTCATTAAGACTGTGTTCAGAATAATTGCTCACAAAAATTTTGATATTTCGTGAGAAAAGCATATTAGCGTTTTCTTGAGGCCTGGCGATGACAACTACATCATAATTCCGCATTTCTAATTCACGAACAAGGTACTTTCCCAAAAACCCTGTTGCCCCTGTTACAGCTATTGTCATAATTTTATCCTTTGTAAATGTAATATCCCACTACTTCCAGCGAGCCATTGATTGGCACGATGGCTTCGCCATCTGAGTATCGATATTCATTGAATAAAGTACCTTTTGGCAACTGCATATGCTTCGTGCTAAATACTTCATCTGTATTTAATTGGTGAAAAACAAGTGTATAGTTTTCAGGATTGTCGTTTCTTTCATGTCTGATAGGTTGACCCAACAGGCATTTAATAGCATAATCCCTTAAATCATAATCTTTTGCAGTCCTTAAAAGTCTCCAAATATGACAACCGTCTAAACGGGGTGCTACTTCAACAATCCGCGGACCTTTCTTGGTAATTATTAACTGAATATAAAGCACGGCATTCACCAATTGAAGTGCATGAATGAGGGCCTCAACCATTTTGCTTGCCTCATCTATTTGTGCTTGCGGTACATTGCGAACCGGAATACTGTGCCCTTTAGGTAGACCAAAATAATCTGTTCCGTGCACCAGGCGCTCAGTAAACTCATTTACGAGTACCTTGCTGTTTTGAACGATAATATTGGTTGATACTTCAACACCATCCAGGTATTCCTCTAAAATAGCTGTTTCAGAAGCTGAATTTTCTATAGCCGTGTCGATAATTTGATGGAAATACTCATCTGAATATACAAGTTCTACCCCCCTTTGTCCCTGTGAATCAGCAGGTTTAACGACACAGGGAAAAATATCCCATTCTTTTGCTTCTTCAATTGACTGCACCCGTTTATATCCTACAGGACTAATCTTACGGGTATTTAAAAAGTGGCGAAGCTTATCCTTAAAATGAAATAAATCCACCGTTTTTGAATCCAAGATAAACGGTAAGCCAAGTCGCTCGGAAACTAGTGTGGCAGACCTCATGTTAACATCAGAGGATACGGAATAAACAATATCAGGATTAATATCCTTCGCAAGTTGTTCCACTGCATCAATATCAATAGTATTAACTAAATGAAATTGGTGAGCTAATTCAACTCCAGGACCTATTTTTTTAAAACCGCATGTGTGTACTACCCAGCCAGTATCTTTCAGAAATGTGATGATATCTGCCTGTCCAGCATTGGTTCCTAATATAAGTGCTTTTCTCATAATATTTTATCTATTGCTTGTTTTACACGCTTGGCGCCTTTCCCATCGACTGCCTCCAGACACTTCGTTGACATATCTAATATTTGGTTATGCCTATTACTTAAATCAATAAGCAGTGAGTTGATTTCTTCTGTCCTCAAGTCATTTATTTCTTTTGTGGATACAGCACAGCCTATTTGAGACCAACCTTTGGCATTCATTAGCTGGTTATCTACAAAAGGAACTAAAACCATGGGAAGCCCCAGGCATGCAGCTTCATAGCTTAATGTTCCGGGGGAAATTATCGCCAGGTCTGCTTTTTTCATGAAGGGGATTACATTGTTTTCACCAATATGCAACGTAATTTGAGGATACAAATCTACCCAATCACGAATTTCTTCGATGTAGCTATTTTTTTTCCCAATTAAAATATCCATTGTAACCGACCGAAGCCATTGGCCAGATAAAAGACTAAGCAATTGGGGTATAATTTCTTTGGTGTCGCCACCTCCAAAACTCAAAAAAACATGCGCAAGTTTTGTCCGTGGACTGACTTTTTCATGATGTGCCCAAAATGATTTATTTAATACGGCAAATTTTGTCCCCAATAGTAGAAGAGCTTCTTTATTTTTTAGCAAAGATCTATAATTTTCTTCTGTGGCTGCGGGACTGGCATGTAAAACAGCATTGGAATAGAATGGTCCCCATCCGTGTGAATCAAATTGAAGCCAACGCACGCCTATCTCCGCCAGTTTTTTCTGGTATTGGGCATTAGCTTCATAATGGTCAATCACAAAAAAAGCCTTTTTTTCAATTGCGTGGTGTTTGAAATAATCGAATTCCTTTGCCCCGCAAAAATTGGTTGCTATAAATTCGTAATCTATAGTAAACCTCTGACTGATTCGCTTCTCGATATAAGATGCTACATTTTCACGGTCATCTGTGCGAATAATGAATTGAGTTGAAGTGTCAGTAGCAAATTCTTCGGCCAAATTCATACACCTGGAGAGATGCCCGAACCCATACCGAGCGCCTGCATTGACACGGAAAATGATTGGTCCTTTGGTCACTCTTGGTTGTATAATAGTTTGAATTTTAGCTCCGCAATTTCCCAGTCTTCTTGTACATCTATATCCTGCACTTCGATTTCAGGGATTACAATAGCCCCCTTTCTATTACCTCGAAGGCCACTTAGGAATTTAAACCAATAAAATTGCCCGGCATCATGATAGGCTTGCTCTAAATCCTGAGAACGGGACTTGGCATATTCCGGATTTAGCATTTCTACAATCCCTTCACGGTAGCGAAGCGCCCGTTGGATAGGATAAGAAAAAGGAACAATTGGCTTTATTGTATCAAACGATTTCTCACAAAGTAACTGATAGGCCTCTTTTATTTTCGGGGTTTGAATTAAAGGTGTAGTGGGTAAAATACAACATCCGTAATCAAATGATTTTCCTTCGCTACGATATTGCCCAATCACTTCATCTATCACATCAGCCAGTGTTGCATAATCATCTGCATTTTTTTTGCTGCGCATAAATGGTACGCTTGCGCCATATTTTTTCGCCACTTTAGCAATTTCCTCGTTATCTGTTGAAACCATCACTTCTTCAAATAGATTGCTTTCCAATGCAGCTTGAATACTATAGGCGATAATAGGCTTCCCTAAAAATTCTTTAATATTCTTACGGGGAATACGTTTACTTCCTCCTCTTGCAGGAATGATTGCAATATTACTCATTTAGCCATTAAAATTTAGGACCGTGTCAATTACGTAGTTTTGTTTTTCATCAGTCAGTGCAGGGTACATAGGTAAACTTAAGCATTGCCCATAATATGCTTCAGCTTGCGGAAAGTCGCCTTTTTTCCATCCCAGTTTTTGGTAGTATAGTTACAGATGAAGTGGTATGTAGTGTAACTGTGTGAAGTTGTTGTGCTTCTTCAAATAGTCGTATAAATCTTCGCGGTTTTCGGTTTCGATGATGTAGAGGTGGTGGCATAGTTGTTGATTTTCCATCCACAGATTAACTCAAATTTTAAGGAATAATAATTTGTTAATTTTTCAATTTGAAAATTTGAAAATTTGAAAATACCTGAAACCATGTATTTACCTCAGTATTAAAGTGCATTATATACACTATAATTCAGTTTTTTACAAAATATTTAACCGACTATTGAAGGAAAGAAACACCTATTTCAAAATTCACAATTAGCTAATAACCTTCTATGGCAATGTCTTGTGGCAAACCTACGCGCATGAAATAGCGGGCGAAGGCTTGCGACATGTGCTCACGATATGGTGGCAAAAGGCGTATCCTGTTTTTTATGTTTTTGATTGTATCATTTAATGTTGAGCGGTTAATACTGTAAACATTTTTAAAGTCAACCACAAGATAATCGTCGAATATTTCTTCTTGCTTATTTAATAGATGGTATGCAGCCAGGCGGCCATTTTTTAAATTTTCCAGGATTTTCTTACGTGCTTTAGGAGTTTTTGTTTGTTCAGCGGGCAATAGTTTAAAATAATCAGTTGCTTTGGAATATGGACATACTAAAAC
>CAZKIR010000130.1:0-4924 GCA_964552835.1 uncultured Bacteroidales bacterium | reverse complement strand
CTATCTCAATGTCTTTGTTGGTCAAATCGCATGATTGAGTTAAAATAATTACATTCATGAATTGGATATCCATTTCTATTTCATCATCTGGTTTTAATCCTGCAGGAGGAACAGCAATCGGACAATCAGGTATAAAGTCACCCTGCTGAATTTCATTTTCGTTTGTTAGTCTTTGATACCAGGGATATTCCATTTTAAAACATTTGATTTATCTCATCGTCATCCAGAAAAACTTTAGGTTGAAGCCTTGAAATACTTCTGATTTTTACTTTTACTTTAAATGATTTAGTTATAGGAGCTTTGGCCACAATATCGTAATCATCGTTGTAATATCCCACCTCATAATCATCCTCTGGTTTTTCCGTTTCAATATCACCACCTGGTACAGAAATCGTTGTTCCTTGAAAATGTTTAAGACTATTTAGGGTATTTAAATCTTGAAAACTCCATAATTCCTTGGGCCGCATTTGCTCAGTAAAAATGGATGTACCCTCTGTATGTGATCCTAAACCTTCAGTTTTTATCAGGCTTGCTGTATCTTTTCCTTCAATATTTAATACTTCCATAGTTCACTATTTAAATGATTCGTATAACTCACCTTCAGTTAATTTCTTGAACAAGTTGCTACAAAATTCATGCGCGTTTTCAAACCAATTTGAAATTTCTTTATTCTCTGCTATTAAATCTCCTCCGTTAATTCGGGTCTGCATTAAAATACCTTCTTGCTGTTCATTATTTCTTCCTTTTTGAAAAGTTACTATAAGATCGCCCAGGTCGATTTTATATGCGTATTTCAAATTTAAATCGTCAGGTAAAGATTCTGTTTCATAAAAATTCTGTTGCAGCGTGATATTAAAATATTTATTCACATAATTAATAGCATTTCCTTTTTCAAAATCAAACGGAAAAAAATCAAGAAATAAAAAACTTGGATGTATTTCTTTTTCATTTTCATCGTATGGAAACAAATTGATAAACTTACCTGTTAACTCTTGTAATTCTTCGAAAAATATTTCCCAACGGTAAATTTCGTCAATGGTATTTAGCGTTACCACACCTGCCCCAACCTGAATTAAAGGATATCCATTTTTACTCTCAGCCTTAAATCTATGCGCTGGTTTATTCAATACCAATTCTAATGGTATATCGGGTGGAATAATGCTTTCTCTATTGGGGTATTTGGCTTTTACTTCATTAAATAAATCACCGGGTAAATATTGTATCTTACTGAGATCAGTCTTATTTTCAACTTTCCACTTAATCTCAGCAACTACTTCAACCAAAGGCGCATTGGGTAATTTGCTCATAGCTTATTGTTTATCCAAAGATAATTCATCAGAAATTTACTTATAACTTTTTATTAAAAATTTAACATTATTTAGGAATTATGATTTATAAAATCCGCTAATCTTATCGATTACATATTTCTGCTCCGCTTCTGTCATGCTATGATACATGGGTATGCTCAGGCATTTTTCGTAATACTTTTCAGCATTGGGTAAATCGCCTTGTTTCCAACCTTGCTCCCGGTAATAGGGTTGCAAGTGGTTGGGAATGTAATGGACTTGAGTAAAAATATTGTGTTGCCTCAGGTATTCATAAAGTCCTTTGCGGTTTTTAGTTTCGATGATGTAGAGATGATAGGCATGGCCTTCAACCGAACCGCTTTGGCCTTTTATATAAGGTTTATCCCTGAAAACTTCTTCATATTTGGCAGCTATTTGTCTTCGGCGCTGCAAGTTTTCATCTGCCCGTTTTAGCTGGCTAATTCCAAGCGCAGCATGGATGTCAGAAAGGCGGTAGTTGAAACCCAGTTCCTGCATCTCATAATACCACCCGCCGTGGTTCTCCTGCAATAAATGCGGGTCTTTTGTGATACCATGCGTCCTCAGTAGCAAAAGTTTTTTATAAAGGGCTTCATCATTTGTCGTAATCATTCCCCCTTCACCGGTGGCAATATGTTTTACGGGATGGAATGAAAAGATAGCCAAATCGGCAAAATTTCCATTGCCACAGAACTGTTTTGCGCCATTGCTATCCGCAAAGTAAGCACCTGGAGCATGGCAGGCGTCCTCCAATATCCACAAACCGTATTGATCGGCCATGTTTCTAAGACGTGCTAAATTGACGGGATAACCTGCAAAATCAACAGGAATAACCCCGCTGTAAGTACCTTTCGGGGCATGGGCCAATTTTTCTTCCAGCTTGTCTAAATCCATCAGGAAGGTATCCGGGTCAATATCCACAAAATCAACCTCACCTCCTGCATATAATACACAATTGGCACTTGCTGCAAAAGTTATTGGTGTGGTAAGTACCTTTTTACCTGATTCTACACCTAAAGCCAAAGCAGATAAATGAAGTGCTGCTGTTCCATTTGAAACAGCTACAGCATATTTGGAACCAATGTATTCGGCAAAATTTTGTTCAAATTCTTTCACTTTAGGTCCCTGGGTAAGATGATCCGATTGCAACACTTCAACCACCGCATCGATGTCTTCCTGGGTGATGTGATGTTTGCCGTATGGAATTGGTTTTTGGCTATTTGTTGTCATTAGCTTCGCGTCATTAAATGGTCATTTATTGATGATTTCCCAGTGCCGGCCTTTAGCGGGGCCTATGCGTTTGATATAATCCAAACCTTTCAGTTTTTTAATATTCGTTTCAATTTTGCGCACCGATATACCTACTTTTTCAGATAATGCTTTTGCTATAATGTATGGGTTGGTTTGCATGAGGCTTACTATTGTTTTCTGGTTAGCTGTAAGTTTTTCACCGACCTTTTCACCGACCTTTGTTGTAGATTCAGCAGCAAATGCAGTAACCATAAACCCGTCTGAAATATTTCTGAATTCGGGTTGGGGCATATTGGCATCCTTGAAATATTCAATAATGCGCCGGATTCCCGAATTGGATGCCGAACGATAGTTGCGGTGAATGATCATGTTGATGACTATTTCCCTGATTGCTTCCAGGGGGTATTGCCATTTTTCGGTATTGCGCGGTTGCCCGGTAATTATAATTTCTTTGTTGATGTGCTTTTTTACAAAGCTGATAACCTGTTCGATTTGGGTTAATATATCTAATTTTGTGCGGTCGCTGTCTTTTATATTGTTTTTCGTTATTTCGTCCAGCACCTTCAGCAATGTTCGTTGGAATTGAGACAGCAGCTCTTTGAAGTTGACTGGTAAATCCATATTTTTCATTTGATGGAAACTCACCACATAATTCATAGATACCTTTGACAAAATGAACTCCTTCTATCCATACATTCCATTTTCTAAAATTTCTCATTTAGTTCTATCTCTTTTGTGTCTGAAGTAATTTGCCAAAAGCCTTAAGCTAATAGCTAAAGGCTATATAATGGTTTAAAATTGGGATCAACATTCTTCCTGATCAACTCCCTCATTTCTTCAACTCCCACCCATTGGTCATTGTCTCCACTATTGTAACTATAGCCTTTATCTACTTCCTTTGCTGCCTGATAAAAATTCAGATATTTCTCTTTTCCGTTTGCCGGCAGAAGGGCAAAATACTTTCCAATATCAATGGTATTGTGTGAATCACTTGCCGTGATCATTTCTTCATGGAGTTTTTCACCAGGCCTTATGCCAACATAATCTAACTTGGCAGAGGGAGCAATCGCTTCTGCAACATCTAAAATTTTATATGAAGGTATTTTGGGTACAAAAAGTTCTCCACCCATGGCATTTTCTATGGCCCACATCACCATATCCACACCTTCTTGAAGGGAAATATTAAAGCGGGTCATTTCTTTATGGGTAATAGGAATAACCCCCTCTTGTGCTTTTCTCATGAAAAAAGGAATCACCGACCCCCGCGATCCCATCACATTTCCATAACGGACAACAGAGAAACGTAAGTCTCTATTTCCTTTAATATTATTAGCCGCTATAAAAAGTTTATCTGAAACTAATTTTGTGGCTCCATAAAGATTAATAGGGGCTGCTGCTTTATCTGTTGAAAGGGCCACTACAACTTTTATGTTCGTGTCCATCGCGGCTTCAATAACATTTTCAGCTCCCATCACGTTAGTTTTTACCGCTTCCATCGGGTTATATTCTGCCGCGGGCACTTGTTTTAATGCAGCCGCGTGGATTATAACATCAATCCCTTCGCATGCCCGCCTAAACCTGTCCCTATCACGAATATCACCAATAAAGAAACGAACTTGTGGATACTTTTTCTCCGGGTAAAATTGAGCCATTTCAAATTGTTTAAGCTCGTCCCTGGAATAAATAACCAGGCGTTTTACATCGGGATATCTTGACAAAATAGTTTCGGTAAATTTTTTCCCGAATGAGCCAGTTCCCCCGGTTATCAAAATCGATCTATTGTTTAACATATACTAAAATTATTATGTTTTTATGTCTTATTTAAAATTCGATAAATTTATCAGTTAATTTCAAAAATGCAATAAAGAAACTAGTCCTTCCTGTTAAAACGTTCATCAATGCCGTCCATTACCCCGTGATGCCGCTCTTTATGCCCGAAGGCACGGCGGGTAAAGAGAAGTTTGTCTTCAAGGCTGGGGTGGATAAATTCATCGGATGTTGTTGAGTTGATTGGGTCTTTTTGAACCACATAAGGCATATAAGGGCAATGAAGCGTTTTTTCTTATGTGCCGTAAATCCCGCTTTCAGAGGGGACAACTTTGCGGACTTCGTGTGGTGACCTTATAATCTGGACAAATTTAATTACTACCCAAATTGAGCGATTTTCGCTCACGACAAAGAAATTGTAAGGTTTTCACCTCATCAATTCGGTGAAAACCGACAATTTCTAAGTCGGGGTTATACCTAAGTAAAGCGCTTTTTCACTACGTTCAAACCGCTCAACTTAGGTACTAATATGATAATTTAAGCATCCGAAATATAAGTATTAACCTTTTCATAGAGATTAC
>CAZKIR010000129.1:3565-9762 GCA_964552835.1 uncultured Bacteroidales bacterium | reverse complement strand
TTACGTTTCAAAACCCCTTCCCGTATTATTGGAAGAAGCTGGCCGTTTAGCAAGCCAAGGGGTAAAAGAGATAATCCTTATCGCCCAAGATTTGTCCTACTATGGCATGGATTTGCAACCCAAGTCCCGGCTGGCCGAATTAATATCGGCATTGACTGCAATTGATGGACTGGAATGGATACGCCTGCAATACCTTTTTCCGGCCGGTTTCCCGGATGAAATAATGGCTATCATGAAAAATTCAT
Organism: uncultured Bacteroidales bacterium; assembly: GCA_964552835.1. GTDB lineage: Bacteria > Bacteroidota > Bacteroidia > Bacteroidales > CAYFUP01 > CAZKIR01. The sequence continues at coordinate 9,517 of CAZKIR010000129.1, read as the reverse complement.
CCAAAATATGCAATTACCTTGATATCCCTTTTCAGCATATTTCTGATAACATGTTAAAAAAAATGCGCCGGGGCATCTCGAAAAAAGATACGTATCGGCTGGTCGATTTTATCCGAAAAGAAATCCCTAATGCGGGCCTTCGGACTACTTTATTGACCGGGCACCCGGGTGAAACCGAGGAGGATTTTAAACAACTGCTCGGCTTCGTGAAAGAAGTAAGGTTCGACCGCTTGGGCGTGTTCCCTTATTCACATGAGGAATATAGCTACGCCTTCGATCAGTACCAGGATGACGTGGAAGACTGGCTGAAAAACGAAAGGGTAGAAGCCTTGATGGAAACCCAGCAGAATATTTCCGAAGAATTAAATAACGAAAAAGTTGGTACCATCCACCAGGTATTGATCGACGGGGAAGAAATGAACTGTTTTGTAGGCCGCACCCAGTTTGATTCCCCGGATGTAGACAACGAGGTACTCGTGGATAAGGACCCGGGTATCGTCCCAGGTAATTTTTATAGTGTAATGATATATAAATCTGATATTTATGATTTACACGGGCGGGTTATTGACTTATAATCCATATATTTTTTAATATTTCTTACCATATCCCACTACAGGTTCAAATATCGCACCCTACAAGACTTATTTTTTCTTGCCCCAGGCGAAAAGCATACATTAAATAATGGCGTGTTTAATCCAATTTTATCTCGAAGGGTTTGCATTGATATTCCCAAATGTAAATAATTTGGTCGGGCAGGAAGGGGATTCACATAAATACCGCAAAAACATTACAAATGTAACCCTTTTAAACATACCAATGATTACAATTGTAACACGTTAAACCCCCGGAATACCAATAGTCGATACAGGTAGGTTGGTTAATGAAATATTAACCATAATAGTCTATATTCCAGTTTAAAGAACCATTCATTTGACGTAAAAGATTAAATAAATTGTTACAAATGTTTAAAATACCCGTGATCTTGGGTATTTTTTGCATAAAACATGTTTAAAACCAACGATTTAAGCAATTCAATTCAAGTAAAAATAGAAATTTGCCCTTTCAAAAAATCCCCGCTGGCAGCTATTTTTCATGTTTTTGATCCTACAGTATATGTACAGTGCTTTTTTTGCTTTTTAGGATACTACCTTGTATAGAAAAGGCTATTTACATTTTTTAACCTGATGTATTTGTAAATAGTGTATTGTAAAATGAAAAATACCAGGCATGAAAGGGATAAATAACAGTCATATTTAGCCAGGGAGATGCAGGGATCACGTGATGAACCCGCTAAATTATACCTTGTTCAAAATATTGACTGTTTTAACCAATTACGTATGTTACAAATGTAACCAGTAAAAGATTACAAATGTATACACGAATGTGAATTTTAATAATTACATTTGTATAAAAAAGAAATGCAAGACCGTATTTTAAAATTTTTAAAGGATAAAAACCTTTCTTCCTCGAAATTCGCGTCAGTAATTGGCGTTCAACCCTCCGGGGTATCACATATTTTATCCGGGCGCAACAAGCCTGGTTTTGACTTTATAATCAAAATCCTTAGCCGTTACCCTGAGCTGAACGCGGATTGGTTATTGCTTGGAAAGGGGAAAATGTACAAGGAAATGCGCCAGAGCAGTATATTTGATAACATTCCTGATAATAAGGTAAAATATTCCCATCAGGAAGCTGAAAAAGCAAAAAATATCGATGAAAGGCTTGCAACCAAAGATGAAACACCTGGTTCACCCGTCCAGGATGCCCCTACTGAAACGCATCGGCCAAAAGAAGTAGAACGGGTTATTATTTTTTATACCGATAAAAGTTTTGATGAATACCTTAACAAGCCATGATTATTTGAATTTTGGCTATCTTTGTACCCAGAACAACATGATTATATGTACGCGAAGAAACGAGTAGCTGATTTTAAGATAGTTCAACGAAAAGAATTGAACGATGAATTTTTTACCTGGGAGGTTTTACCTCACGGGCCCTTGCCACCTATTTTTCCCGGGCAATTTGCCGAGGTACTTGTCCCAAATTCCCGTGAAGCCTTTCTCAGGCGCCCTTTTTCAATCCATAACGTGAATTACGAAAACAACACCCTAAAATTTCTCGTCCAAAAAGTGGGCAAAGGGACGGAAGCTTTGTCAAGGCTTAAGGTTAACGATACCGTTAACATGATATATCCACTGGGCAATTCCTTCTCATTGAACGGGCAAGACCAGCATATTTTACTGATCGGTGGCGGTTGCGGGGTCGCCCCCCTGTTAATGTTGGCCCGCTCCTTACATGGCAAGGGGAAAAGGCCGCATATATTAATAGGCGGGCGGAACAAGGATTACTTGCTGGATGTTGATGCTTACAGGCCTTACGGGGATGTTTATATTACTACCGAAGACGGCAGCCAGGGCGAAAAAGGTTTCGTGATACATCACACGTTGTTATGGAAAAATGATATCGAGTGGCACCGTGTATATACCTGTGGCCCCGAAGCCATGATGAAAGCCGTGGCAAAATACGCGCGAAAAGTTGGCAGCCCCTGTGAAGTTTCATTGGAAAATACAATGGCCTGTGGAATTGGTGCTTGCCTTTCTTGCGTGGTAGATACCCGGGAAGGCCACCAGTGCGTGTGTACCAAAGGGCCAGTTTTTAATACACGAGAATTGAAATGGGACGATTAACGACACGTATCGGGGAATTGGAACTAAAAAACCCCGTGATGACAGCTTCTGGTACTTTTGGTTACGGACTGGAGTACCAGGATTTTATTGATTTAGCTTTACTGGGGGGCATTATCGTGAAAGGGACTACTGCAAGTCCCAGGGAAGGAAACCCTTACCCGCGGATGGCCGAGGCACCCTCGGGCATGTTAAATGCTATTGGCCTGCAAAACAAGGGGGTCGATTACTTCATTTCAAGCATTTATCCTAATATAAAACAGTTGGATACATGCCTGATAGTAAATGTTTCCGGCTCCACCATTGACGAGTACGTGCAGGTAGCCAGCAAATTGGCCCCATTGGAAAAAATCCCTGCTATAGAGCTCAATATTAGCTGCCCGAACGTGAAGGAAGGCGGGATGGCCTTTGGAACAAGCTGTCCATCTGCAAGGGCCGTGATAAAAGCCGTCCGGAAAGTATACTCTAAAACCTTGATAGTTAAATTATCACCAAACGTTACGGATATCACCGAATTTGCCAAAATTGCCGAAGAAGAGGGGGCCGAGGCCATTTCGTTAATAAATACCTTGCTGGGCATGGCGATTGACTCGGAAACCCGGAAACCTGTATTATCGACCATTACTGGGGGTTTGTCCGGACCAGCCGTTAAGCCCGTTGCCTTGCGCATGGTATGGCAATGTTACCAGGTGGTCAGTATCCCGATTATTGGCCTTGGGGGTATCATGAACGCGGGCGACGCGATTGAATTTTTCCTTGCCGGGGCCACGGCAGTTCAAGTAGGCACGGGAAATTTCGTGGATCCTGCCCTTTCCATGAAAATAGCGAAGGCTTTACCTGATTACCTTGATGAACACGGGTTTTACACGATACAAGAATTGACCGGGAAATTAAACATCGAGTAAGAAAAAGTTTAATTGAATGGGACAGTGCGCTGTATTACAGGGTTTAATGTTGAACGAGAAACGAAACATAGATTTGAAAATGTACCCCATCCACCCTCACACCTCCATCCTCCCTTCGAACACTAACTTGGCAGGCCCTTCTAGCCAAATGTCCTGGAAATGGGCATGGTCGGCTTTTTTGAAGATCACTTTCAACTTGCCTCCCCGCGTGTATATCTTGTATTCATTGTTCGGGGTGTTTTTTGCCATGGCGGCTGCCAGCGCCGCGGCCACGGACCCTGTTCCGCACGAGTAGGTTTCAGCTTCCACTCCCCGTTCATAAGTCCTTAATTTAATGTTGTTACCGTCGATTGACCCAATGTTTACATTAATTCCCCCGGCTTTATATTTCTCGCTATAGCGGATGCTTTTGCCCTCTTCTTCCATGTCTATCTTTTCCGGGTCATCAATAAATTTCACGAAATGGGGCGAACCCGTGTTCACCTCGTAAAAACCCTCTTCCTCTTTCAGCTCGAACACATCTTGCATCTTTAGTTTTACGTTATTGAAACTATCAATATATGCCTCGTGAATGCCGTCAATTGATTCAAAGATCGCGTACCGTTTGATAAGTTTCAGTTTCTTGGCGAATGCTACCGCGCAACGGCCGCCATTCCCACACATGGTACCCTCGTACCCGTCCGAGTTAAAATACCACATGCGAAAATCATACTCGGGATGATAGTCTAAAAACATGAAACCATCAGCCCCGATGCCAAACCTTCTTTGGCATATTTTGTTTATGACCTTGGACGTAAATTTATTGATCTTGTTCCGCCGGTTGTCGACCAGGATAAAATCATTCCCTGTCCCGTGATATTTCCAGAAACTAAATTTCATGATAAAATGTTAAAAATTTTTAAATATTTTCATTTACGAAACAAATTTTAATAAACTTGCCGTTTATATATTGAGCCAAAAATACAATAAAATAGTAGTAATTTAAATTTGAAAAATCATGAAAATAAAAACAGTATTAAGTACAGGGCTAATAGCTATCATCGGTGGGTTTATAGCCGTTTTCGCGTATTCTTTGTTTAGCGGTAACCAGCAAAAAGTTGTAGTTACCGAATCACAGCCAAGGGTCCGTTACGCGAATTTTCCGCCGGATCACGACTCGAACAGTTTTGATTTTACATATGCTGCCGAGTTATCAGTGCATACGGTAGTGCACGTGAAAACTAAATCACTGGGCGGCAATTACACGGGCAACCCATTGTATGATTTTTTCTTTGGCGATCGGTATGATTATCAGCCAAAACCAAGGGTTGGCTTTGGCTCGGGGGTTATTATCAGCGATGATGGCTATATCGTGACCAATAACCACGTGATAGAAAGTTCTGATGAAATACAGGTTATCTTAAACGACCGACGGGAATACAATGCCGAGATCGTGGGAAATGATCCCAGTACCGATCTGGCTGTTTTAAAAATTAAAGAAAAGAATTTGCCATATATCCGTTACGGGAATTCTGATAATCTTAAAGTAGGGGAATGGGTCCTGGCAGTAGGCAACCCGTACAACCTAACTTCCACAGTTACCGCCGGTATTGTCAGTGCCAAGGCCAGGGACCTGGGCATCCTCAAGAACCAATATGCTATTAATTCCTTTATTCAGACTGACGCGGCCGTGAACCCCGGTAACAGTGGTGGGGCACTGGTGAACCTGAAAGGCGAATTGATCGGGATCAATACAGCTATTGCCTCGAATACTGGCTCTTACGCTGGTAATTCCTTCGCGGTACCGGTCAGTATCGTGAAAAAAGTAGTGGCCGACCTTATCGAGTTCGGGCAAGTACAAAGGGCCATCATCGGGGTTTCTATCACGGATGTAACCGCCGAACTAGCCGAGGATAAAAAACTAGACAAAATCGAAGGGGTTTACATTAGCGGCTTGCGCAAAAATGGTGCGGCCAAAGAAGCGGGGATAGAAGTTGGCGATATCATCCTGGAAGTGAACGGGGCAAATGTTAATAATACCTCTGAATTACAGGAGCAAGTAAGCCGTTATAGGCCCGGCGACGAAATTTCCTTGCTCATAAAAAGAAACGGCAAAAAGAAACAATTTGATGTTACCTTACGTAACATGCAAGGGACAGTTGATATAGTGAAAAGGAAACATATTGATTCCTTGCTGGGGGCCACGCTAGAACCCTCGTCTGAAAAGGAAAAAAGCCGGTTACGTATCCGGTATGGTGTAAAAGTGACAGAATTGACAGATGGGAAGTTTAAAAAAGCGGGCATTAAAGAAGGGTTTATCATAACCCAGGTGAACAACTCACCTGTACGATCGGTAGAGGATTTGAGGCAGGTTATTGAAAATA
>CAZKIR010000129.1:0-3555 GCA_964552835.1 uncultured Bacteroidales bacterium | reverse complement strand
AGAAGGAATCTACCCGAACGGGATCGTCGCGTATTACGCATTCGGTATTTAAGGTTTATATTTTCTAACCTAGTCCGGGAGGGGCACGTGAAGAGCACTATTTAAATTGAAAGTATATAAGAATTGTTATACATTCGCGTAATGATAAAAGCCCTATATTCATGAGACAACTTAAGATTACAAAATCCATTACAAATCGTGAAAGTGCCTCCTTGGACAAGTACTTGCAAGAAATTGGAAGGGAAGATTTGATAACGGTTGAAGAAGAAGTTGAACTTGCCCAACGCATTAAGAAAGGGGACAAGAGAGCACTTGAAAAATTGACCCGCGCAAACCTACGTTTCGTGGTTTCAGTTGCTAAACAATATCAAAATCAAGGACTTAGTTTACCTGATTTAATTAACGAGGGGAACCTGGGCCTTATTAAAGCAGCCGAGAAATTTGACGAAACCCGTGGGTTCAAGTTTATATCTTACGCGGTATGGTGGATCAGGCAATCCATCTTGCAAGCCTTGGCCGAACAATCAAGGATCGTACGTTTGCCACTGAACCAGGTTGGCTCGCTAAATAGATTAAACAAGGCTTTGTCCCAGTTTGAACAGGAAAATGAAAGAACCCCTTCGGCCGATGAACTGGCTGATACCCTTGAGTTGCCCAGGGAAAAAGTTACCGATACATTAAAAGTGTCCGGCCGGCACGTGAGCATGGACGCCCCTTTTTCCGATGGTGAAGACAACAGCTTGTTAGACGTGATGGAAAACGACGATTCGCCCAAGGCCGACAAGGAGTTATTACGGGAATCCCTGAACAAGGAAATTCTCCGTTCACTGGCTACCTTGAGCGAACGGGAAAGGGATATCATAAAATTATTTTTCGGGATTGGCACCCCCGAGATGACCCTGGAAGAAATTGGCGAACGTTTTGGTTTGACGCGCGAAAGGGTGCGCCAGCTTAAAGAAAAGGCCATAAGGCGTTTGCGCCATCGTTCCAGGAGTAAATTATTGAAAGCTTACTTGGGTTAATTGATTAATACGTTTTTTCATGATAATAAAATCGGGAATGGAGAAGGCCATTCCCGTTTTTTTATGCTTGCTGCAGGCGTACCATCACGGGCTCTCCGGGTGCAATGGCTTTTAAACCTACTGTCGTTTCTTGTATCTTGCCAAATACATTCACCGGGGCCACGGCCACCGGGTTTATTCCTGAACTGGCCGGGGTAGGGCCAAAAAATATGCAAAAAGCTTTGTCTCCAGGCCAGTATGCCAAGTCGTTCATTTCTAGCTCTTCTTTTTAAACACAATGATAACAATAACAGAAACTTGCTATGAAAAGAGGGGTTTTGTTTTATTATAAAAGCTTGTATATTGTTTTAGAAAATTTTTGGCACCGGCAAACCGCAGTATTTGCATGTACATGGCAAAATCTTTCACCATGCCATTAATAAACCCTTCTTTCGAGGCTTTGTAGGTGTTTTTCGCCGACCATGGCGCCCAGAAAACATTTTTATCACGCTCGAGCATGTACTGGTTGATCGCGAACTCGAGCTGGTAATTCTCGACTTCTTGTTCCAATATTGCTTTTAGATCCGTGGTTTTTAGTATTCGCTCACCAGAGAATAGCAAATCAGCCCGTTTTATTTTGATATACCATGGCGCGAGTACCCGTCGCAGGATAACCATATCAATACCCGGGTGTAAAGCCTCCAGGGCACGCGTTATTTCATTATTGTGGATATCTTTCAGATCAGCGTCTATTGTAAGGGTGAAGGAAGTTTGTACTTGCTGCAAACCCATTTTAATGGCATGGGCCTTGCCAGATTGATTGGGCAGCCTGAGGAGCTTGACTGAAGGGTATTTTTGGATAAGCACGGTGGATACATTGTCCGTGCTGCCATCATCTACCACGATAATTTTTGATATCCTTTTTATTTGCATTACCATGTCCAACACGTGAAAAAGCCTATCGCCCTCGTTATGGAATGGAATCAAACAAGTAATTGATTGTTTTTGGTCCATTAATTACCTCTCTTTTTTTCTTATTGCCCAGGGCAATCCTTTTACGTTGGTTCGCCACTCGGGAAGCAGCATCACGAGGATAATTTCTTCCAGCAATGCCACGACGGTCACCCCAAGGGTAACAAAAAAAATCCATGCCACGGGTTCAAAAAATAGAAAATATACAAAAAGAAAACCTTGCAAAATAGCCGCCAATTTTCGTAAATATGTATGAAAACCACTAATTTTGCCATACCGGACAAGGGAAGCGGAAAATTCTAGCAAGTAAATGCCAAAACCGAGGAAAAGGAATTCCTTGATGCTTTGGACAAAATTCATTTCATAATAAAGGATGGCAAAGGTAGCGGCCACGAAATTCAGTATATCACCAGTGGAATCAAGTTTTGCCCCTAGTTTTGATTCAATATGAAGGTTCCTGGCAAGAAATCCATCCAGGGCATCTGATAAAAAAGACAAGCTAATTATAGCCCCGACCAAGGGTTTTTGACCCATGTAGCACAAGAGGATGATAAAGGGGGCTACCAGGATACGGTAAAGGCTCAGGTTATTTGAAATATTTGTTTTGTCCATTTTTTTTCTTGAAATAGATAAAAATATACTTTTTTCTTTCAACTCGTGCCATTTTTACCCAGTTAATGACAAAAAATGTAGAAAAAATTCCACGAAAAAACGATTACCCTATACCCATTTTTCTTACGTCGAGGAAGGAGCCGCTTTCATGGTTTAAAGCGGTTTTAAAAGCTTGTAAAAGTGTATTGGACGCTTTTTCCGGGGAGGGCATCTCGGGTGTTCCCTTGGCATTTTTTAGTTTTTGGATTACCGGAAAGCGGTCGTCCCCGGGCAATGACGAGATATAATCTTGCATGTCCGTGTCAATAAGGCCCGGGGCCATGGCACAAAAATGAATTTCTGGTAATTCTTTGGCATATAAGCTAATAAGCATGTTAAAAGCGGCCTTGGAAAGGGCGTAAGCATTCCATCCCCGGGCCCCGCTAACAGCTGCACCAGAAGAAATACCCACGATTTGTTTCACGTTGATTTTCTTGCTCAAGGTATCGATAATGACCTTGTTGGCCCACAAGTTAATATCCATAACCTTTTTCAGTTCCGCGATCTCCATTTCAGACAAATCAGCTATGGGGGGCAGGGTACCCGCGTTTAATATTACAAGGCTTAAATCCTTGATGCCCGAGATGAAATGGTCTATCGCGGTGGGCACTTTATCAAATTGGGTTAAATCGAGCGACAAGTGGTGATAATTAGGATACGCTTCAAGCTTAGGATTTTGCCTACGGCTTATGCCATACACGTGCTTGCCCTTTTTTAATAATTCCATGGCCAGCCCTTGGCCTATGCCCGAACTTGTGCCAGTGATTAAGGTATTCATGATGGTATTGGTTTTTGGTAATTTATTTTCTGTACTTCGCGTGCTTGCTTCCAAACAAACCATAATTTATGCCAAAAAAAATACTATATGTTTTATTTTTTTAGAGGTCAGTAGTTAAGAGCATATTAATATAGACTGATAAATTTTTTCACT
>CAZKIR010000128.1:0-9846 GCA_964552835.1 uncultured Bacteroidales bacterium | reverse complement strand
CAATCAGTCCCGATGCGGAGACAACTGTTTACGAAGGTGATAGCCTAAAGTTCATCATTACTCCTGAATCAGGTTTTGAAATTGATAGTGTACTGGTGGATGGTAGTTTTGTTGGGAATGTTGGTGAATATGAATTTACCGGTGTATCGGCAGACCATTCTATCGAAGCTGTCTTTACGCGATTAACGAGCATAAAGGATATGACTGCAGGAAGCCATTCGATATTATATCCCAATCCGGCAAAACATCAATTTACAATTTCCACGATTAACAATAAAAACGCTGATATTGAGATATATGACATGAAGGGTGATTTCATAAAAGCATTCAGGAACATGGATGGAGATAGAACCATACCGGTCATGGAAATTGGTGGTTCGGGTATGTATATTATTAAAATTATAGCCGATGACGGGACCGGGGTTAAAAAATTGATTGTCCTATAAAACTGACGCGGGCTGTAAAAACAATTAAAAAAGGCAAAATTGCAAAAACCTGCATGGAAGTTATTTTTTTGTTTCCATGCAGGTTTTTCTTCAAAAAATATAAAGACATGGAATTTTACAAGTACTTTTCCCCTTTAATTATTTCTTGCCTTGCTATGGTTTGCGGATGTGTTAATTCGCAAGATGACCGGCAAGATAATGGGTTAAAGAAAAGCGAAAAACCCAATATTATTTGGTTAATGGCTGAAGACATGGCCCTTGACCTGGAATGTTACAGCACCAGGGGCGTTTCCACGCCAAATTTAAACAAGTTGGCCAACGATGGGGTTAAATATAACCATTGTTATAGTACCAACCCCATTTGTTCCCCTAACCGGTCGGCCATGATGACAGGTATGCACCAAAATATAATTGATGCACACCATCATCGGAGCAACCGGGAGAACCCTTTGCCTGAACCCTATTACCCCATTACGCGTTATCTCCGGAATGCAGGATATACTTGTATACTCGGGCATGATGAGGTATTAAATAAAGGGCAAAAAATTGATTGTAATTTCCGGCATGAAAAAACCGGCAAATGGGACGGGGATAACCATTTTGGATTGTTTGATAAGCTTGGCGGCTTTGCCCTGAAAGACCAACCTTTTTTCCATCAAATCACCCTGTATGTAAGCCACAGGGGTGGCTGGTGGAATAAAATCAGGAAGGAATCAACGAGCCCCGTAAACCCTGATGAAATTGTATTACCTCCTTACATTGCCAATGATTCGGTAAACCGGTTGGACTGGGCGCGTTACCTTGATCAGATCGAATACATGGACAACGAGGTGGGTATGATCATGGCTGAACTGGAAGAAAAGGGCCTGACGGAGAATACCGTGGTTATCTTTAGCGGGGATAATGGACGGTGTAATATACGTGGAAAAGGTTACCTCTACGATCCGGGGCTTCATGTTCCTTTGATTGTACACTGGCCTGAAAAAATAAAAGGGGGGGGAGTAAGCAACCGGTTGGTCTCAACAACCGATATTTCAGCTTCTGTTCTTGATATAGCGGGTGTAGAACTGCCTGATTACATGCATGCTATCCCTTTTATAGGCAAGAAAAGCCCTGAAGAGAGAAAATATGTATACTCGGCAAGGGATTTATGGGATGAAGTCCTGGAAAAATCCCGCTCGATAACCACGAAAAAGTATCATTATATTAAGCATTATAAACCGGAAATCCCTTATGATGCCCACCATGCATACCTGGAATTTTATCGCCCTGCTGTTCATGTTTCCAGAAAACTAAAAAAACAAAACAAACTAACCGGTTTGCAGGCTACTTTCTTTGCTGATTCAAAACCGGACGAAGAATTGTACGACAAGGTTAATGACCCTTACGAAACCACCAATTTAGCTACCAATCCGGCTTATCAGGAGGAGTTAAATAAAATGAAATCCTATATGAACGAGTGGCAGAAAAAATACCATGATCATGGGCTGGATTCTATAGATTGGGAAAGAATTTCACACCCGGTATCGGTTGATGTGTTGGAATGGGTTAAGAAGGAGAGGCCGGAAATATACCAACAAATGCAAAGTGGAAAAGAAATTACTTTTAGTGAAATGGCACGCGCCTATCGTGAGGCAAAATAGTACAGGGTCTAAAAAGTATTAGAGATGAAAAAAAAGAATTTTTGCAAACTGGTTTTTAAGGCATTTTATTTATTTTTAATGTTCTCAACCCTTTTTTCCATTCAAACAATGGGGCGGGATTACTATGCCACCCCTGACGGCGCTGGCAACAAGGATGGCACAAGCCGGGAAAATGCAATCTCCGGGGCGGCCATTGAAAATTTTATAAAGATTAATATGAGAGGCGGCGACAGGTTGTTACTTGATGATAATGGCGGTTTTTTTGATGATTTGCATATTTCTATTTCAAATGCAGGAAAAGATGAAAACAACAAAATTGTCATTGAAGGGGTTAAGAGGGAAGATGGATACCCGCTCATGAAGGGAAAATATTCGTATTTCGAAATTGATCCTGGCGCTAAGGAAGTGGGAGCACCTTACAACCAGCACCATCACCCCGGTAAAAGCCCGGACCCTCAATACAAGGGGGAAAATAGTTATTGTTTTTTTCTTGATACCAATGTTAATTATGTAACCATTAAAAACATAAAGATTGAACATTATGATGTGGCATTAAAGATGCATGCAAACAGGCATAAAGCCTATCCCAGGAAAGGGATAAGCATCGAAGGCCTGGTCATTGATTCGGTATATTTTGGAGTGTATCTGGCTGATTTAAGGAATGCTGTAATCAAAAATTGTTCAATTACCCATTACATAAAAAATGCAGTCCGTTTAGAAATGGGTTGCCAGCATGTTGAAGTGCTGGATTGTTTCATGGATCATGACCGTGGGGACCTTTCGTTTCCCGAGGACTGGGCCATTGGTTTTAATGTTGACAAAGGCCGGAACAATAAAAAGCAGCCTTATTATGATTCGCTCGATCAGCAATATATAACCTTTAGAAATTGTAGATCACGAAATAATGTAGACCGGGATAACCCAAGATATTGGAACGGGGATGGGTTTTTAGTGAATGGCCGGCATCAAAACATCCGCTTTTTCGATTGTATCGCTTATGGCAATGCCGATGGAGGATGGGACAACAAGGGAAAAGACGTCTATTTCGAAAACTGCATAGCCGTTCATAATGGACGGAATTTCAGGACCTGGCATTCAGCTACCTTTAAAAACTGCCTGGCTGCCAATCCCTCTAAATACAGTAAAGAAAGCCCCTCGGGGGGAAATGATAATTTTTGGCTGAACGGTAAATATGGACCTGATGCTACCATAGAATTATATAATGTGACATCGCATAACGGCAAAATAGGAAGCAGTGATCATGTAGTGAAAATAAAAAAAGCAGAAAATAGTATTTTTTCTGCCAGTTGTGATGCTTCGAAAATTGCTTCGGGCAGCAATAATATATTTACCGATAGTCCGGGCGAACCAGGTTATTTTGCCCCGTCTTTTAATTATGACGGGCAACCGCGTGATGCTTATAACAGCGAAAAATACGGGCCGGATAAAGGATACTGGTACCAGGATGTAAAATAATTAAAAACATTTGCTAAAATACTTGTCTATGAAATGGGGAAAATTTAAATTTCAAATCATTGCATCATCATTACTGATGATGACTCTTTTCATTGCAAAAAGTTGTACCAACCCGGCCGAAAATCAGCAAAATTGTGATCATGGTGACCCCGGTGAGTCGGCAATTCTTAGTGTTCATGAAGAAATGTACGAAGAGTTGCCCCATTTTGTAATTGAAACAAGGGATATTATATATTATTATTGTATTAAGGGTGGCGGCTTTTCTAAATTGGTTGATCGTGACGGTAACGATTGGATTGCTTTTAAAAGAGAACCATGGGGCAAATATCCTGCTTCAGCAGCTTCTGCTTTTCGTGGTATCGCGAACCTTGTTTATAAAGGTGATGATGATGGAGCAGGCCATCCTGGCCATGAACAATGTCATTCATGGATCGAAAACGGTGTGCTCTACTCTGAATCCTTAAGTAAAAAATGGAAGTGGAAATGGGATTTTTTTGATTCGCGTGTTTTGTTTACCATGCTCAGGGTTGATACCAACAAGGCCTATTGGTTTCTATATGAAGGAAAGCCAGGCGCTAAATATCGTCCTGAAGATTATTATTTTGGGACTTCCGGTATGTTACCGCGAACTTTTCTCCCCGACTTCTATAAACGAAAAGCAATATATGGCCTCTTTCACTGGATGTTTGCCGGATGCAAATCTTCAAACAAGGTTTTATATATGATTCAGGTAGAAAATGATGATTTACCTGATGTATTGGGCTTTCTTGGAAATACGACTGAAGGCCTTTATAGTAGCGATGGGATGGCCGTGTTTGGATTTGGCCGTGACCAACAAACAAATCCATTACTTAAAAAACCACATCAATTTATTATTGGGTTATATCCCGGGCAGGTTTTGTCTAATGAGGCATATTTCGAGTTTTCAGGTTATATAAACGAATTGATAAAACAACATTAAACCTTAAAAAATAAAAAAATGTATTTAGTTGACAACTATTCACTAGCGGTATTTTTCACGGTCATAACAATGATTTGTTGGGGTTCATGGCCTAATCTTCAAAAATTAGTTCCCAGGTACCGGTTTGAGATGTTTTACCTGGATTATGCCTTGGGCATCTTGATGTTTTCTGTATTCATGGCTTTTACTTTTGGAAGCTATGGCGACAGCGGGCGGGGTTTTATTGCCGATATGTCGCAAGCTCAGCCTGAATTTTTGTTTTGGGCTACCTTTGGAGGGTTTATATGGAGTACAGGAACCATTCTTATAACTGCCGGAATCGCGATAGCGGGGATGGCAGTGGCCTTTCCTATTGGTGGAGGAATTGGTTGGATTTTCGGGATTTTAACAAGTTATATCGTAAGGCCCGAAAGCAATCCGGCTTATTTGTTTACCGGCGCTCTTTTCATTCTTGCTGCCATCATTTTAAGTATGCTTTCATATAAACGGCTTGCCACGTCAAAGGAAAAACCACCTGCAAAAGGGATCATCATATCCGTATTAGCTGGTGTATGTATTGCCTTCTTTTATAGCTTTGTGGCCAGGAGCCTTGATCCTGATTATTTACCGGCTAATGCCGGCAAACTTACCCCTTATTCTGCCGCGGTAATGTTTGGTATTGGGTCGCTGGTTAGTGCTCTCATATTTATTCCAATATTAATGGCAAAACCTCTTCAAGGGCCTAAGATTCGTTTCATGAATTATTTTAAAGCCACAAAAAGACAGCACGGGATGGGTATTCTTGCCGGCCTTATTTTTGGGCTTGGAAACTCACTAAGTTTTATGGCAGCTAATTCTGCAAGCCCTGCAATTTCTTATGCATTAAGTAATGCCGCGGTAGTTGTGGCTGCAATATGGGGAGTTTTTGTCTGGAAGGAATTTAAAGGCGCTCCAAAAGGGACAAATATTATGTTGGCTTTCATGTTTGTATCATACCTGGTAGGCCTCGTACTTGTAGTTATTGCCAGATTTTAATTAGAGTTCGTCTATAATGTCCAATTTCTTCGTTGTTGCTCAAAATCTAAATCCTCAAATACATTAGTATTCTGCGGTTTAGATTTTTCACACGCCTCGAACTTGAACATTATAGATCAAACTCTCGACTTTATGGACAGACACTAATTACATTAATTATGAATGAAAATAAAATAAAAGCCGGGGTAATTGGTCTTGGTTTAATTGGCCCTTGTCATATTGAAGCAATCCGAAGAACTGGTTTTGCTGATGTAAAAGCTTGTGCCGACCTGGATACTCAACTGGCAAATAAAAAGGCACAACAGGAATCAATACCAGTAGTTTACAATAACATTGACGAAATGATTGCTGACCCGGATATCACGGTAATTCATAATTGTACGCCCAATTACCTGCATAAAGAAATTAACGGGAAGGTTATCCGGTCCGGTAAACACCTTTTTTCAGAAAAACCTCTTGCAAGGTCTGTCTCCGAATCGCAAGTATTGCTTGATCTTTTAAATGACTTTCCCCAAACCGTTGCTGCTGTTAACTTCAATTACCGTATGAACCCGCTTGTACAAGAAATGAGGGTGAATATTGCCAATGGTGAAATAGGAAAGCCCAGGATAATCCATGGTTCGTACCTCCAGGATTGGTTAATGAAAGATACTGACTATAGCTGGCGATTAGACAAAAAAATTAGCGGCGAATCCAATACCATTGCCGATATAGGGTCGCATTGGATGGATCTAGTCCAACATCTTGTGAACGAAAAAATTACCGAAGTATTCGCCAACCTGGTGACCAATATCCCGGTACGGAAGAAACCTAAAGGACAGGTAGAAGCTTTTGCAAAAAATGTGGATCAGGAATTTGATGAAGTAAAAATTGATGTTGAGGACTTTGGTTCGGTGATGTTCAAAATGTCGGGCGGCGCCCAGGGTGTTTTTTATGTATCGCAAGTTAGTGCAGGCCGGAAGTGTTTTTTCAATGTAGAAATAAATGGTGAAAAGGCAAGTTATTATTGGAACCAGGAAACAGCCGACCACATGTGGGCCGGATACCAGGATGAACCGAACCAACAGATTTTCAGGGATCCAAACCGCATGACTGATGATATAAGAAAATATGCTTTCATGCCAGCAGGCCACCCGGAAGGTTGGAAAGATGCCATGGCCAATAACGTGAAAGATTTTTACAGCTTCATAAAGGATAAGAAAAATCACCGGGAACATCCATGTAATTTTGCCACCTTTGGTGAAGCACATTATGTATTGAAATTGGTAGAAGCTATTCTGGAAAGTCATAAATCCCGCCAATGGGTAAGTATAAATTAAACAAATATTAAATAGTATGGATAAAATAATTGCTGAACAACTTTACGGCCGGATGTATGCCATTCGTATTTTTGAGTCAAAAGTAGAAGAATTATTTGCAAAAGGTGAAATGCCAGGGTTCGTTCATCTTTACCTTGGCCAGGAAGCTTGTGCATCAGGTGTTTGTGCCCACCTGACCGATAAAGATTATATCACGTCCACCCACAGGGGGCATGGCCACTGTATTGCCAAAGGAGGTAAGTTTGATCAGATGATGGCCGAGCTTTATGCAAAAAAAACAGGGTATAACAAAGGAAAAGGCGGGTCAATGCACATCGCGTCAACCCAAATTGGGATTTTAGGGGCAAACGGTATTAATGCTGCTGGTATGCCTTTGGCTGTTGGCGCTGCATTGAGCTGTAAATTTAAAAAGAACAAAAATGTTGCTGTTTCCTTCCTGGGAGATGGTTCGTCAAACCAGGGTACTTTTCATGAAGCCATTAACCTTGCAGCAGCCCTTGAAGTGCCTTGTGTTTTTGTAGTTGAAAACAACCAATACGGGGTTGGTACCCATATTTCCGAAGCCGTTAAGATTGATCATATCGTTGATCGTTCTTGTGCTTATGGCATACCAGGTGTCCGTACCGATGGACAAAATGTTTTAAAAGTTTACGAAGAAGCAGGAAAATTGATAAAAGCTGCCCGTGAAGACAAAGGCCCTGCCATTCTCGAACTTGATACATGGCGCTATAAAGGCCATTTTGAAGGTGAACCCGCTACATACAGGACAAAAGAACAGGAGGAACAATGGATTGCAAAAGACGCGATTGAAATTGGCAGAACGGAAATGCTTAAAAACAAATTTTTAACAGAGGAAGATATAAAAGAAATTGAAAAGAGGCTCAATAAGGAACTAGAAAATGCCATTGAATTTGCAAGGAATAGTCCATATCCTTCCCCGGAAGATGCACTAACCGATATTTACACTGATTAATTAACGAAAAAATATAGTATAAATGAGACAATTATCATATTCTGAAGCAATAGCCGAAGCACAGTTACAAGAAATGAAACGGGATGAAAATGTGTTTTTAATGGGACTGGTTCAAAAGGATCCTTATGGTTCGGCATTTGGTCAAACAAAAGGAATTTCATCCACCATTGGTGAAGAAAGGGTTTTAGATGTGCCTGTTTCTGAACAAGGGTATGTTGGGGCAGGTGTAGGGGCTGCCATGACCGGGATGCGCCCTGTTGTTGAACTGCAATTTCAGGATTTCATCACTATTTGCATGGACCAGTTGGTTCAGCAAGGTGCAAACGTCCGGTACATGTTTGGCGGGCAGATTAAAGTCCCCATGGTATTGCGCGCCCCAACAGGCGCTTACCTGGCCGCTGCTGCACACCACTCCCACATGCTGGAATCATGGTTTGCCCATATCCCCGGTTTGAAAGTTATCCTCCCGTCCGATGCTTACGAAGCTAAAGGACTACTTATTTCAGCTATTCGTGAAGATAACCTTATTTTGTATTTCGAACATAAGAAACTGTACGATAAAAAGTGCGAAGTACCCGAAGAACCCTATGCAATCCCTATTGGACAAGCAAATGTTAAAAAGAAAGGAAAGGATCTTACCATTGTCGCCTGGTCGTTTATGGTAAGTAAAGCATTGGAAGCTGCCGGCCAACTTGAGAATGAAGGCATATCAGCAGAAGTAATCGATATGAGGTCCGTATCACCCTGGGATAAAGAAACAGTGATTGAATCGGTGAAAAAAACAAACCGTTTGCTCATTGTACAGGAGACCTATAGGCCAGCGAGCGTGGCTACCGAAATATCGGCATTCATAGCAGAGAATGCTTTTGACTGGCTCGATGCACCCATTCGTATTATTACATGCAAAGATACACCCATTCCATTCGCACCCGTGTTAGAAGAATATGTATTACCGCAAACAAGCGATATAATTCAAGCTGCACGCAACATGGACTAAACAAGTTTTTAATGATAAATAGAACAATATGGCTGAGACAATAAAAATCCCAAAGCTGGGATTAACAATGGAAAAGGGTATTTTATCAAAATGGCATGTTTCAGTTGGGCAACAAATAAACAAAGGGGATATCCTTTTTGAATTAGAAACAGATAAGATATCAAATGATATTGAATGTCCTGTTGATGGGGTAGTATTGGACATAATGGCTGAAGAAGGAGCTGAAATACCTGTTTATGAAGCAGTTTGTATTATTGGTGCCGAAAATGAGGCACCTGAACCTGTATCGAAGGCCAATACCGTTAGCAAAGTAGAAGTAAAGAAAGAATACATGTCAGGATCTGTTGAAAAGGAAAAAGAGAAAACCATGAAGACCTTTACAGGACGCCCTCTCATTTCTCCTTATGCAAAGAAACTTGCTGATGAGTTTTCTGTTGATTACCTGAAAATTGAAGGTTCAGGCCCAAATGGAAGGATTGTTAAAACTGATGTGCTAAAAGCAATTGATGATGCAAGGATTTTTATTACGCCATTAGCAAGGACGATAGCATCGAAAAAAGGAATAGATATTAATAACATTGCAGGTAGCGGGCCAAACGGGCGTATCAACCGTGATGATGTTTTAAAATTTGACGAAGACATAAAACAGCAGGATGGGCCCGCTTCCATATCAAGGACCTTTTCTGATGTGCCCGAAACACAAATAAAGGATGAATTTGAAGAAATTTCTGCAAACAATATTCGTGAAATAATTGCAAACAGGTTAACGCGCAGCAAGCAAAATATTCCTCACGTGTATTTTAAAACCACGATAAATGCCAGCGCCTTGAAAAATAAGCGCGACGCGCTTCAGAAAAAAGTGTCGTACAACGATCTCATCATAAAAGCCCTGGCAAATACCATCGCCGAGTTCCCCATGTTTAACAGTTTTTGGCAAAATAATACCATTTATCAACGTGGTTCAATACATATTGGCTTTGCTGTTAACCTTGAAAAGGGTTTAATAGTACCGGTTGT
>CAZKIR010000127.1:0-9902 GCA_964552835.1 uncultured Bacteroidales bacterium | reverse complement strand
ACACGTAGCCTTTCCGGTAAAAGGCCTCGGGATAGTCAGGTTTTAGCTCGATGGCCTTGTTAATGCAACGGAAAGCGTCCTCGTATTCCCCCCGCATGTCGTAAACAAAGCCCAGGCCATTAAATGCCTCGGCACAATCCGGGTTTAGCGTCAAGGCTTTGTTAAAATACTTGAAGGCATCCTCGTACTCGCCCTTCGATCTGGATTCTTCTCCAAGCTTCACGTATTCGTTCGCTGAATTCAAGTCATCTATCAAAGCTTTTTTCAAGGGTTTACAAACTTCACAGTCCCCCCTGTCCTGGTGGTAGTGTACCTCGCATACTTCTTTCCCGCAACTGGGGCATTCGAAACTTTCAATAATTTTCATGCGTTTGCCACAGGAGGCGCATTTTACTACTGCCCCGCTCTCGTCCACGTTTTTCACGAAAGTGGCATTCCCGCTGATATTATAATCTTCCTTACCGGAGATAATGTCACCGGCTATCACGTTCTTGTCACCCAGGTTTACCCCCGCGGAGGGGTTAGCGGCAGGGGCGTTTCCTTTTACTTGTGAAGACCCGCAAAAAGGACAAAATTTCATTTCAGCTGCCAGCTCTTTTTCGCATGATATGCATTTTACCGAGGCTTGCTCAAGGCGTCCGCCACATTCCATGCAAAATTGCATGGTATCTTCAAATTCAAGGTTACAACTTGGACATTTTTTCATTTTCTTATTTTTTTCTTGTTGTCACTTTTCAATTAGCTTACTTTATTCCTCACCTTGGCGGGTGCCACATTCCGGGCAAAACAACTCGTCGCCTACTTCCTGGCCGCAATTGGTACATACTTTTACCTTGCCCTTGTTGCCCGATTTTATCTGTTCCCTGACAACATTGGCATACCGGTCCTCGTTCTTGTCGGCCATTTGTTGGGAACGTTCAATTTCTCTTTCTTTCGATTCCATCATGCCACTCATGGCTTGGGCGTTTGCTGAAGACATGTCGCGTACGGCCTGCATTTGTTGTTCCATGAACTCTTTCATCATCCGGGTTTGTTCTTTGGCGTCTTCTGCCCGATTGTCCTTTTCTATCTGGGTGGCTTCAGCTTTAAACTTCTCGGCCATGGCCTGGGCAGCTTCAGGGGTAATGGAGGGATTGGCCACCATGATTTGCTCGGCCGACATGCCCGCGTAAATGTTCAACTTGTCCATTTCATGGGTTTGGTCTTGCCGTTTCTCGTCCATCTTGCGGTCATGCTCGGCTTTTTCCCTTTCTTGCCGTATGCTTTGGGCTTGCTGTAACATGTCAAGCTGGCCCATTTGTTCTTCCTTGTCCAGTTCCATCTCGCGTTTACGCCGTTCGTCCTGGTACTCGTCTGTTTTTCGCTTGCGTTCTAATTGCATGTTAAAGAGACGTTCGCCCAGTTCTTCTTCCATTTTTAGCTGGGCGGCCTGGATGTCGTGTTGGTGTTGAACAACTGTGAGTTCTATTGCCCGTGTCCTGCCCATTTGATGGTCTTCACTTCGTTCCTGGATATCCCTTTGCAGGTTGGCCATTTCTTCCTCGTTCAGCAGGTTGTCACGGTTAATTTCAGCCAGTTGCCGGTTAAATTCTGCCGCGTTTTGGGCATTTTGTAGTTCCGCGTTGTTTTGTTCTTGCGAGAGGCGGTTCATGAACTCGTTGCGGCGGGTCAATTGTTCCAGTTCTTGTTCCGAAAGGTACATTTCTTCTGATAAGTGTTCCAGGCGTTGAAGTTCTTCCCTTGAGGTTTCCATTTTTACCACGCCCAGGAATTCCATGAACGGGAATTTTTCGGTTAAGATCGTTTGTAGCTTCGCGGCAAGATCATTTTTTAACTCGCTGTTCAAGTTTACCTGCCCGGGGGCAAAACTTGAAATGGTCGATTTCACGGTTTCCTCTAAGTACGGACTTAGTTCCTTGGCAAAAGTATCAGAAGGCAGCACCATTTTGTCCACGAGGTGTTTCTTGTATAATTCCATCAAGTTTGATACCTGGAAAGAAAGCAACATGCCCAGGTCAACTTTAATAGCGGTAGTCGGCACGTCCTTGAAAGTAAAGGGAAGGGAAAAATCGCTGCTTCGGCATATCACGATTTCAACCGGTACCCGCTTTTGCACGGCCTGTGTAATTTCTTCAATGTCTTTTTGGTTTTGCTCCTGGTTTTTCTTCTGGCGCCCTCCGAAAAGATTTGCGAAAAAATTGGCGACCGGCGAGCCCCCTTCTGTCTTTTTCCGCTCGAACTTGTACAAGCCGGCTGGCAACATGGATTGTAATTTTCCTCCCCGCATTACCATGGCAAGGTAGCCCTCGGGTATTACCACGCCCTTGGCTTTGGTATATTGAGAGAAAATATTTTCGGTTAGCCGGGTGGCAATTTGGCCGGGCTGCATTTCCCAGGTTATATATCCCCTGGTGTTTCCTTGGTCGCCTTGTTCTTGCCCGCCCGTGTTGCTGGTTTGGTTTTCTTGTGGCGTGCCACATTTTCCGCAAAACTTAGCGTTGGGTTTCAAGGGGTTCCCGCAATTATTGCATTTGTTTGCTTCCTGGTTACTTTGGTTAGTGGTGGGTTGTTCAATTTTGGTGCCACATTTTCCACAGAACTTGGCCGTGTCTTTTAGCTGGTTTTTACACTTTGGACATTCCATATCTTACGTTTTATTTTAATGATTATTTATTTTGATTCGAGCTCCGCGATAATATTTCCTTCCTTGTCGGTGTTTACCATCAGGTACTTGTTAAAATATTCAAGGCTTTTTTGGTACACGAGTTGATTAAAGGTTTTTCCTTCAAAATCATATTTCATGAAAGCCGGTTCAATATCCTTGAATTCCGGGTATTTTTCCCATACTTTTTTGTTGATCAGCTCGGTTATTTTTTTCTGTGCCGCATCTACCGCCCTGGTTACCAGATTATAAACAGATGGTGCCCCACTCGATTTTTGTTCTTCTTCTTGTAGTTCGTCTTCGCTTAAGTCATCCAGTGAATGGCCGTCTAGCTTGTTTTTTTCACGAGGCCCCTTTCCTGTTTGCAAGCTTTTTTCTTGGCTTTGGCTGCCCATGAAAAAGACGGGATCGCCAAAAAGATTAAATTCCATCATCGTGGCCAAACCAGTTAACGGGCTTTTATCAAGATGCGTTAAATAAGCGTTCACGCGGGCTTTCATGAACGCGTCGCCGGCCGGCCAGTTTTCTTGTAGCAAGTTCAGGTAATCGTGTATCACGATGTCGGCAAAGAACATGGGCGGGGCGAAAGGCCCCCAGGCAATGCGCGAGGAGCCTACAAAGGAGACTGTTTTCGTGGCCAAGGCTGATAATAGCGTGCTTTCCTCCGTGGCAAGTTTAATAAAGCGGGCCCCGTAGCAAGCTTCTACACCAATCACGTTATAGGAGTTGTTTTGGGCAATGACCTGGGGGGAAAAGGCTGGCAGGCAATTTCCTTCTTTTTCGCCAAACCATTGCTCGTTATTGTTGGCTCCATGCAAGTTAAAATAATGTAAATTGGTGGCCGGGTTATAATACTGGGCCACGTTTTCAATTTTAAGCCCTGGCGAGATATACAAGTTTTCCTTACCTACTTGTGCATTAATATGGGCCGAGACTTTTTGCCAGGAATGGGTGCTTAGCCCAAAAGTTTTGTTAACCGGTAGGTTGCCAATGCACGAAAGGGTATTGTCGAGTATGTTTAACAAGTGTTTTACCGTTGTGTTGCTGCCGGTAGGGATACGTCCCACGGGCAGTTGGGGCGACCGGGCTTCTTCTTTTTCTGCCGGGTTTTTTACTGACAAAGTGCTGTAGGGCAAATCCGTGTCTACATCCACGTCACCAGCCTTGGGGTCACGGTCGGGATTGGCCGGGTTGGCGAATACCGGCATGGGGATGATTTCGTCACCGCCAAACAGCATGATGAAATGGGTTTCCTCATCCAGCTTGCTGGCGATCCTTTTGATGCCCTTGCGCAAGAGGTTTACATGTTGTTTCCAGTTGTTGTTGCCAAGGCGTTTGATGCAATTGTCCGAAACATCGAGCACCAGATAATAGACATTGATTTTTCGTTGTTTTTCAAGGTATTCGGTAAGTTTTTCCCGGAGGGTTTTGGTATCATTTTTCCCGAATTTTTTATTAAAATTATTGAAATTCGTGAGCAATATCCCGTAATAATAATTTTTCTTGGGCTTTTTTGCCCTGAAATCCCTGAAAAAGGAAAAGGCTAAATCCCGGTTTGCTTTGTCATCTTCAACGGGTTCAAGTCCTAAAGCTTCTTCTTGTTGTTCGATGGGGGCGCCGCATTGTTCGCAAAACTTATCGCCGGGCATTAATTTGTTCCCGCATTCTTCACAAAAATTATTCATTATTATCCTCCTTTGGTTCTTGGCTAACAATATCTTCTTCCTGGTTTGCCGGTTTTTCGAAAGCTGTTTTTGCCGGGTCTTCTTTTCGTTCAATGGCCTCGACCTGTAATGTACCGGTTTTCTCCTCGGGCATGCCGGAAACCTGGCAATAGGATAAGTGGTATTCCCGCAAGCTATCGTGCATAAAAGGGTTATCGCCTTTTTTATACAAAAGCCGGGTTTCCCCGTTATTTTTCACGAGAAGCGGTGCAAGGTGCTCACTTTTCGTTCCGGTCTTTACACGGGTAAAGATTAGGTATCCTTCTTCTTTCAGGTTGTCGCTCATGATTGTTTTTATTGTTTATGATGCACTTCGTCCAGTTTTTCCCTATTTGAACATGAAAAAAAATCCATCAACCTATTAAAATAGATCGCCTAGTTGGATCTTAGCTTATATAAATAACATATACATTACACGCATCGGCATCAAAAAAACCCCTGGTAGTCAATAAAATGAATTAGTTGCCAATGTTTGTTATTACAAGGTTTTTTAGCATGGATCAAATTTATAATTTAATTTTAATTTTGGCAAATAAATAAAAACAAAAAAGGCTGGAAAAACTAAATATTCGGGATAAGGAAAAACATACTTTTTTTATACATTTGGTGTATGGTTAAGTAAAATCTATTTTAAATATTGAAAATCAAAAAATTATGAATAAAAGAAAGTCGATTCGCCCTATCATGTTGTTTTCGGTAGCTATTTTATTCCTTGTTATGTTTTCTGGTTGTAACAAGAAACATGAACCCATCAATGCCTTGCCCAAGATAGTAGACTCGACGGGTATCCTTTCTAATGCTGTTATCCGCCAAATACGTGATACAAGTTTTTCAACAGGATATTTTATCCTGGTAGAAACGAGGCAAAAGGTAGAAGAAGAAAACTTGACCATGGCCGGGAACCGGGCGTTTGATAATGCAGCTTCCCGAAACGATACCCTGGCGGGGCGGGGAATATATATTTTTGTTACCCGAAACCCGGCCATGATACAATTACGGGTTGGAAAAAACATACAGTACCAGTCGATGCAGAAAAACCTGGCCCAGGGAAAAAAATACATGGCCATTCAAGAAAAAGCCCGCGCGGGCAACCTGGACATGGCCACCCTGGATATGATCCAGCATGTAAAGGAAAAACTCCCCGGCCTGGACGATATTTCCTGGTACAAGAAGGGTTATAATAATGTTGTACCGCGGTTCGCACACGAGAAACTTGTAAAATGGGGCCAACCTGAACATAGTATATTCGGGGGGCTGGTGAAACCAATATTATGGATACGGATTTTCGAGATGGAACATTTGAATACCGGATGGTTTACTTTTGTTATCATGGTATTGTTGTTTTACCTGGCCAATTTAATAATTAATGGTGGCATCGGCCTTTTTTCAGGTTTTTTTATTGACCCGGACAACTATCCCAAGGGCATGGTATACCTTAATGTGGTCATTGGTATTTTCTTGAAATTGTTTTTTATTTTCCTGGGTGCCTCGGTTGTTTACTTGCTATCGAGCGCACGGCTTGAAGATAAAATTAGCCTGGCTGCCCAGGGAATCAATAGGGTATGGGACGTTTCGCCGCGGGCTGGGCTTTTTTATTCCATGCCTGGTATATGGCTTATCTTGATCTTGTTGTTCTTGAACTTTTACCGGCAAGTCCTTGCAAACCTTGATGTATACGCTTATTCCGCCACCAGTCGTAAGAACCAAAGAGCCTTGTTTATAGGTTTGGAGGAAGACAACCCGTCCCGTGCCCGGCAGCTTAGGCACTTGTATTTTCATTCCAGTATTTCGGATGAAAAGATAGATACCCAGGAAGAATTTGGCAAAGCTCCTTTTTCAGCCGTTGCGAACAAACTATTGATCAGGAATTTTGACCAATATTTCTTCTTGTTCGTGCTGATCTTGCCTTTTTTGCCCGTGACGATTTCCCTTGGGGTTTCCTATTTTCTGCTTATCGGCGTTCTTTCAATGTCACTAAAGGGTATTAACGATTACGTGTACCTTCGAAAAGAACTGCCCCTTGATTCGATGACCCTGTCGGGTTATTTTCTAGGGCCCTTGGCAATACTGGTTATTTTACTGTTACTGAAAGAAGGCATTGCCCCCTTTATCCACGTGTCTTGGCTGGTTTTTTCACCTGGGATTGCCATCGGGCTTGTCGCACGTTCCATTTTTTCTTTGTCAACGGGAATTTTATGGATCGTGGTGGTAGCTTCGTTTCTTTTGATATTTTTATTGTTGATGAGAAGGTTTGGTTTTCGTTACAACCCGCGTAAGGCTATCATGAAATTTCTCTTGGCCTGTTTGATATTGTTTTCTATTGGGGCTGCTTTCAGTGTTTTTTCTAAAGGGGCCAACGGGATAAAACAGACCATGGCCAAACTTTATCCCCTGCATTACGAGTTTGAGGTAGCTGAATATCCCCGGTACACGGTCACGGCGCGTTCGCTGAATTTCAGGAAAAAAGCAGGAAAAGAATCACCCGTGGTGGGCAGCCTGGGGTATGGCGATACTGTTCAAGTTATTGGCAGCTCGAAAAAAGGGTGGCTCAAGATCGAATTCAAAGGGCAGAAAGGCCATGTTTATTCAAAATACCTTGAACAGATTGATGAATAGACATCAAAGAAATTTGTACAGCGTGTAAAAAATTGCCAACATGCCCTTCGTGCATGTAACTGAAACATTAAACCTTCATGAAAAAAGAAAACAGGGTTGTTTTTAACCTACTTAAAGAAGCCAGTATATCTAGTATGGAAGGAGAGTTTGAAGTGGCCCTTTCAATATATCAGGATGTAATTAAGTTCGCGGGTGAATATAACTTGCCCGAGGATAAGTACCATGGGGCAACCGGTGCGGCCGAGTCAGCCATGAACCAAGGAAATTTAAACCAGATGCTGGACTATGCCCAGTTGGCCTATCAATTAGGAGTTGAGTTGAAAAATGTAGATTTTCAGGTAGGATCGCTTTTACGGATCGGGTCGTTTTATTATTTTGAACACCGGTTTCAAGAAGCCCTTGATACTTTTCAAAAAGCTTATGCACTTGTCCCTGGCTGCCAAGACGAGGAAAAAGTTTTTAGCTTGTACCAATGGCTGGGCTCAGTAAACCAGAGCATGGGCGATTATGACCAGGCGGCTAAATATTACAAGATTTCGCTTGAATTTGCAGAAAAGTTAAACGAGGGTAACCTTAAAGCCCAAGCCTACAATGATTTTATCGAATTGTACATTCAATGGGGCAATTACACCGAGGCATTGTCTTTTGCTCAAAAAGCACTTGCCATTGCTGACACCCTTGGCCTTGAAAATTGGAAGGCTGTATATTACGGGGCGTATGGAAAAGTGCTGAGGGGCCTGGAAAGATACGACGAAGCCCTAGCGTATTTTAACAAAGCCAGCGAAATATTCGAAGCAAGCCATTATGACGTGTACCTCTCTAATTGGGACAACCAAATCGGGATCACTTACCGGCAAATTGGCGAGTATGACAAGGCTGTTAAATTGTTTTCCAGGCAGTTATTGTATGCCCTTGATCAAGGTGGCGCCCCGGATATTTCCATGTACAAGTATAACCTGGGCTATACCTACTATTTAAAAGGTGAATACACGAATTCCTTATCGTATTTGCAGGATGCCCTTGAAATAGACATGGAACGAGGGGATACCAAAAACATGGCCTTGGATTACCGCTTGTTAGGTGTTATAAAACAGGCATTCGGCGAATACGGTGAGGCAAGGGATTACTTGCAAAAATCCCTCGAGATCAATGAAAAAATGAGTGATTCCGTGAAAGTGGCCGAAGTTTTACAAAACCTGGCCATCTTGAACTGGGATCAAGGACAAATGGGTGTGGCAGGCGATTATCTTGAAAAGGCCGGCGCGATCGTGAAAAATATCCCGAATGCAAGTGAAAAGGCAGATTTATCTTTCTTGCTGGGTAAGTACTATATTTCAATGGAACAAAGCTTGTTTGCCTATGATTTTGTAAAACAAGCCTTACAAGAATACAAGCTTATCAGGCGTTCGTCCGGGATCATGTATTGTTATTTTTGCCTTGGGTATATCGAGATGATGAAAGGTGACAAGGAAGAAGCCGCGCGATATTTTCAACTGGCCATGGATTCAGGGCGTATCATGGATCATAATTATTTTCAGCACGGGATTTCCCTTCACGAGAGTTACAAGATGCGATTTGAAAGTTTTGAAAGGTTCAGGAACGCGGCTATTTTTTCGAAAAAACAAGGAAACAAGGAGACCGCGAGTTTCCTGCTCGAAAAAGCTTCCCAACTGGCCATTCATTTAGGCTACCTGGAAAAAGCTTGTACACTTTTTACCGAGAACGCGGAATTGCTTTGGTCAATGGATGACCCGGAAGGTGCCAAGGAGATGCTAGAAAGTGCGCGTGAAGCATTGCCAAGTGACTTTATAAAAGAATTTGAACCCCTTGCCGAAAGAATCGAGGCTGTATTGGAAGAATCTTCTAGCCCCGTGATAGAAAAGAAAAATGAAAAGGTTAAACGTCTGTTGGCCGGTGCAGAAGAAAAACTTGGCGAGGGTTTTTATCCAGAGGCCATAGCATACCTGAACAAGGCCATGAAAATTGCCAGTAACATCGGTGAAATTGATATCCTTGCTAAGATACATTCCCTGCGGGGGGATGCATACCAGCATATGGCCGGCCATGGGCAAGCCGAGGAGAGTTACCAG
This sequence comes from uncultured Bacteroidales bacterium, assembly GCA_964552835.1. Taxonomy (GTDB): domain Bacteria; phylum Bacteroidota; class Bacteroidia; order Bacteroidales; family CAYFUP01; genus CAZKIR01. Next base: position 810 of record CAZKIR010000127.1, on the reverse strand, counting down.
ACAGCCGTGAAAATTCACGAAAGCTTGAGCGACGACCGGGAACTGGCTTTCCTTCATGATTCCTTGGCAGGTTTGTACAAGGATCAAGATAAATTGGAGGAGTGTGTCAAGGAATTGGAATTGTCCCTCGGTTATTTCAAGAAATTGAAGGATACAAAAAATTTAATGATTGGTTATAACCGGCTTGGCCTTGTACAAGAAACACTGGACTATATCGGGCAGGCGAAAGAAAGTTATGCCCGCTCCATGAAATATGCAAGGGAAAGAAACGATTACCTATACCAGGCAACCCTTAATAATAACCTGGGGTTCGTGGCACTTAAAGAGAAAAACAAAAAAGAAGCCCTTGAAAAATTCGAGAAAGCCGTGCAAATTACCCGGGAAAACAAGATGCTGCTTGATGAGGCTTTTTTTACCAATAGCCTGGCATACGCCCACGAGTTTTTTCATGATGAAGAATTAGCGCGTGAATACTATCAGAAGAGTTATACCTTATATATGAAGCTGGCAAAAGAAGGCCTGAATTTATATGACAGGAATTATAACTATAGCCAGGCCGTTAGTATTGCCGACAGCATGGGCGATAACCAGGCAAAAATGGAAGCCGTAAAGCTTATGGCCAAAAATTTTCTTGAGGCCGGCGACATCAATGAAGCCATGGAAACCTGCGAAATCGGGGTGTCAGTAGCCGAAATGGAGGGGGATAAAAAGGCCTTGGCCACTTTTTACCGTATAAAAGGGGATATATACTCCATGATGCCAGACCATGAAAAAGCCATCGATTTTTTTTACATGGCCCTGGCAATTGGT
>CAZKIR010000126.1:2917-9908 GCA_964552835.1 uncultured Bacteroidales bacterium | reverse complement strand
AGCACCTATGATGACAACCCTTGGCAGGTTATTGTTTGTAATTGCAATTTCTTTCATATTGATTTTCTTTTTTGTTCAATACTATTAATTAAATGCTCCCATGATTCAACAAATGAAGCTGCCCCTTCTTCTTGTAGTTGTTTTGCCAGTAATTCCAAATCAATATTTTGATTTTCAAATTGTGTTAATATTTCGGCAGTAGTATTACAGTTTTTTGGCATCAGGTTGCCCGTTTTTCCATGATCGGCAAATGCCAGTAAAGTATTTTCCGGTATAGTATTTACTGTGAATGGAGCGGCCAGGTTTTCTATATATATAACATCGGAGACAGCCGGATCTTTAGCACCTGTACTGGCCCAAAGCAAACGTTGCGGCGAAACACCCAGGTTCATCAATTTTTGCACGCGTTCAGAAAGCAGAAACTCCTGGTAGGCTTCATAAGCTTTTTGAGATACAGCAAGGCCCAGCTTGTTGGATAATTCGTTTGTAACCTTACCTACTACTGCCTTATCCCATCGGCTTACAAATACCGATGCTACGGAGCGCACATCGGGGTTTAGCCCTTTTTTTGCACGTGATTCCGCACCACGGAGCCAGGCATCAGCAGCTGCCCGGTACTGCGAAGCCGAGAAAAGCAATGTTACGTTTACAGGGATCCCTGCTTCAATGGTTTTTTCGATAGCAGGCAGCCCTTCGGGTGTACCCGGAATTTTTATAAATACATTAGGCCTGTTCACTTTTTCAAAAATATCTTTTGCCGCCTGCATGGTTTTTTCTGTATTGTAGGCGAGCAGCGGCGAGACTTCAATGGAAACAAAACCGTCAACCTTATTGGTGTCTGCATACACCGGACGAAACAAATCAGCAGCCCTTTGAATATCGGCAATAGCTATTGAAAAGAAAAGTCCTTCGTTACCTGTTGTTTTATCGACATACCTGATATCATCGTCGTAATTACTTGATTTGGCTATTGCATTATCGAAAATGGTTGGGTTCGATGTAAGGCCGGTTACCGATAGCTCGCGAATATATTTTTCCAGGGTTCCGTTTTCGAGCATTTCGCGGGTAATGTTATCGAGCCAAAGGCTCACACCCTGTTCATGTAATTTTTTGTTATTTGCATTCATATTATTCATTTTTTATTGTTTTTAACCAAAATATTGTGTTTGAAAAGGTTCTACTTTGTTAAGCCTGCATAAATGGCGTTCGGCATTAGTGAAGTTTGCTTGCAAAAAAGCACCGACCAATTCAATTGCCTTTCCGATAACTATATCGCTGTTTTTATGATTTCTACAATTCGCAATACACACCATCATCGGCCAGGTTTTTACATGGGTATCGCCAGGTTATATCTTTATCTTCAATTAATTCGTCGGATTGCTCCGGCCCCCAGGTTCCGGCAGGGTAACCATAAAGCGGAACATCGGAGTTGTTTTTCCATACATTAAGTACGGGCATTATAAATTTCCAAGCTTCAATCACTTCTTCGGTACGGGCAAACAACGTTGAATCTCCTTTAATAGAATCATAAATAAGCCTCTCGTATGCCGAAGGTATTCTATTATGCCCCAGGTCGGAATAATGAAAATCCATGTTTACGTTTTGAACTTCGAACCCTGTCCCCGGAGTTTTCAAACCGAATTTAAGCAGCATTCCTTCATCGGGCTGGATACGCAGTACCAACTGGTTACATGAACTACAATTGGCCTGGTTCGAAAATAAAAAATGAGGTGTAGGCTTAAAGTGAATAACCACTTCGGTTACCCTTGTAGGCAAACGCTTACCGGTACGGATGTAAAACGGAACACCTCCCCATCGCCAATTGTCGATATAAAACTTTAAGGCAGCATAGGTTTCGGTGGTTGAATTTTTATTTACCCCTTCTTCTTCACGATATCCGGCAACTTTTTCACCTTTTATGGATGAAGCGATGTACTGTCCCCGAATGGCATGGCTAGCTACATCTGGTTGGTTTACAGGCCGGAAAGACTGGAACACCTTCAATATTTCGTTACGTATAGCAGAAGGTTCAAGCGTGGCCGGTGGTTCCATAGCTGCCAGGGCTACTACCTGCAAAAGGTGGTTCTGCACCATGTCGCGCAGGGCCCCGGAATTATCGTAATACCCCCCGCGTTGTTCAACACCCAGGCTTTCCGATGATGTTACTTCAACATGGTGAATATAATTCCTGTTCCACAAGGGTTCGAAAATGCCATTTGAAAAACGGGTAACCAAAAGGTTTTGAACAGTTTCTTTGCCAAGGTAATGGTCAATTCGGTATAATTGGTCTTCGCGCCAATAAACAAGCAAATTGTCTTTTAGGGTAAGAGCCGATTGTAAATCGTAACCGAAAGGTTTTTCAATAATAACCCTTTTCCAGCCCTCAGCCTGGTTGTTTAAACCTGCGTTTGCCAAACGTTCGGGTATAACACCGTAAAGTTCAGGGGGGGTTGACAGGTAATAGAGGGCATTTGCCTGTATGCCATGCTCTTTTTGCAGGTTTTGCAAGCGTTGCGCCAGTTGATTGTACGAACCCGCATCGTTATAATGCAATGAATGATAATGCAATTTGGTCGAAAACTCATCGATTTCAGCGGTATTGTCGGTCTCGTTAAATTTTTCAAGGGCGGCCCGCATGGTATCCCGGAATGCTGTATCGGTAAATTTTGTGCGAGAAACGCCAAGTATGGCAAAATTATTGGGCAACAATTTATTCACGTAAAGTGAATACAGAGCAGGGATAAGTTTTCGTTTGGCCAAATCGCCCGACGCCCCGAAAATTACATATATAAAATTTTCTTCTATTTTCATCCTGTTTTGTAAAGATTTTATCAACTGTACCAGTCCGTTTTCGGTCTTGTAATGAAGTGAATCTAATTGATCGAAGTCTTCTTAGCTTAGTTGGTTTTTTTAACTCAAATTCTCTTGAAATTAATAGTTCACAGGTAAGTATGTAAAGCTCAATAGCATCATTCCATTCTCCCATTAATTTTTAAACCAGTTCGTATCTAGGCAATCCCGTAACTGTAATTTAGCCCTATGAACTATTTGCCAAAAATTAGTAGGGGCAATTTCCAGTTCCTGACATATTTCTTCACCTTTTTTATTCAACAGGTATTTTGATTTTACAGCAACAGCCCATTTCTCGGGCAATACATCCAGGCATTTTTTCAAAACTGCCTGAAATTCTGGATTATCCAGCAAATGCCCTTCGTCTTCGTCCCAATCCTGTGGCCTTTCCTCACTTTTCCAATCTCCACCAGTATCGAAGAATTTAGAAAAAATGTCATTTTCGGTTGCGATGGGTTGTTTTACTTTTTTCCTGTATATATCAATTATCTTATGGTTTAGGATAGAAAACAACCAGGTTTTAGGAGAACTGTTGCCTTTGAAAAAATCATATTTTTGAGCGGCAGCCAAAAAAGTTTCTTGTACTAAATCTTCTGCTATTTCAACAGATGATGTTTTATAGTAAGCCCATTTGTACAGGTCGCTAGTAAATTCGTTTACCCAATTTGTTAAATCTTCTTTTTCCATATTATAATAAAAATTCAAAAATACATGTTATTCTTCAACTTAACACGTATGCGAAAACAAAATTTGCACTATCCTGTCAATAAACTAAATCTTTTCGTATTTTAATTTTATCAATGTCACATTTGTCTTGGTCTAGCCCCCTATAAATCGAGCATGTATCTATTAGATCAATATTTTTTCTTATTTATTTTAAGCTTAAAATAGTAAATAAACAGAAAACACCCCGGTGCATAAAACCAAATAATCCTATCTATAAAAACGCTTGGGTAATACTATAAAACAGAAACCCGTTTAATATACTTTGTCTTACTCGCTCTCAATCAGGCCATCATGGCTCATAACCCAAGCCTTTCCGGCTAGTTCCTTGTCCCAATAGCCATCCTCGGTTTCCACGTCGTGCAAGTATTCTTCCAGCGCTTCATGAATCACGATCGTCATTCCCACGGGTACCTGCAAAATAACCTTTAGGCCAGGCATTCTCCAGCGTTCGACTTCCATTAGCAGGTAATATGGCCCAAGTAACAAGAGTGAATCCTGTTGTTGCCAGTGATAATGGATATCCCGGGCCAATTCCCGGGCTTCCTGGTTGTTGCTGCCAAAGGCTTTTTTCTTCACTTCTATCCCGAACTGGTTGTTCCTGCTTTTTTCAATATCTACCAGGGGTATACCATAAATCTCGTTCTTATCTTCGTCCACGAGTATTTTCAAGTCCCCTTTAGACCAATAATAATAGTCCCCCATTTCTTCAATAAGGCCTTCTTCGTCCACGTCAAGGTATAAGACGTTATTTGCAGGTTCTTCTAAATAAAATGATTGCCGCGCCGTTTCCCTTGAACGGAAATTTTTCCCTTCCATGAAGAGCAGCGAAACGAACACTACCGCGCTCAAGAACCAAAGCAAAAAGGCCGTGAGGCCCAGCACCCTGTCCCTGGTTTTTAGCCGGAACATGAGTTTAATGCCTCCATAAATCAAGGCCAACAGGGGTATGGCGATGGTAAAGAAAAGCGTGATAGTAACCATGGTACCGGTCACGGGATCTACCACGTGGTCAAATATATGCTGGAAAGGAAAAGGTGGTATGCCATGCCAGAAGAACGGGAAAAAAGTATGTTTGAAAAACAAGATACCCGTGAAACTAAACAAGGACACGAAACCCGCTATGATAAGCGACAGGGCAAACAATACCACGATCAACTTGAGGACAAATTTTAATACCTCGCCCAGGGCGGCAAAAAAGTCCCTGAAAACATCGCTGATCTTCCCATACGATTCGGATTTCTTGAAATTATCCAGGTTCTCTTTTACCTCCTCGTATTCTTCCCGGATCGATTTCTCGATATTTGAGATGGTAACGAATTCTCCCTTCATCTCGAGTTTTTGGGCCGTGGTCTTGGCTTTTGGCAAAGCAATCCACAAGATAATATATAGCAAAAGCCCAAAGCCCTGGGCAAAAAACAACAGGACAAATATCAATCGTACCCAAACGATGTCAAGGTTCATGTAAGCGGACAATCCACCGCTCACACCACCGAGGATGGCCGTATCCGGGTCGCGATAAAGCCGCTTGGATTTCTTGTAGCCCTGTTTCCCGTAGGTTTCTTCCTCCTCGCCGCCTTCATAAATCTGCTCGGGTTCCCCCATCTGCTCAATAATTTCTTTTACATCATCCAGGTTGATAACCTGTTTGTTACCTTCCATTTTCCCTGCAAACAATTCGGCCACACGGATTTCGATATCGTTCACGATTTCTTTTCCGCCTGCTTCTTTTTTAAATTTAGCGGTAATCTTGTCCAAGTATTTTTCCAGTAATTGAAAAGCATCTTCGTCCAGGTGAAAAATTTGCCCGCCAATATTAACTTTTACTGCTTTTTTCATGGTTTTATCATATTTTATTGTATATTTTTCTTTTCGAAATTCCTTGTTATATGCTCCACGGCTTCTACCAAACCTTTCCAGGCCTTGTCAAGTTCCAGGAGATAAGACTTGCCCTTGTCGGTAAGATAGTAATACTTTCGCGGTGGCCCTTGTGTTGACTCTTCCCAACGGTACCCGAGCAAACCAGCATTCTTTTGCCGTGTCAGCAAGGGGTACAAGGTCCCTTCCACCACGATAATTTCAGCATTTTTAAGCTCTTGAATAATATCCGAGGCATAACTGTCATTTCTCGAGAGGATGCTCAGGATACAATATTCCAACACTCCTTTCCGCATCTGGGCGGTTATTTTTTCTACTTGCATGGTCAAATCCTTTTGGTTAACATCTTTTTCAATTGATAAATTATAGGGCTTAAATAATATTCCCTTCAACTTTTTGGGCAGTGGTCCGGGCTTCGGGCACCACGATCCACAAGAGGATATAGATCAATACCCCCACGCCCAGGCCCAGGACAAAACCCGCAATATCACCGGGTCCAGGTTAAAATATGATCCCATCCCACTGCAAACACCACCTAGCACCCGGTTGTCAGGGTCGCGGTACAAACGCCGGTTTTGAAACCTGGTTTTTTCTTTATCATATCGCTTATCACCTGGCCCGGCACCCAGGGTTTCGCCAATTTGCCATGGTTGACCAATAACCCGGATCATAGCTTCCACGTCAAGTTTTTGCACCGGGCTGTTCATATTATTGATCTTTTCTTTCCATAATTCGGCTACCCGGCCTTCAATATCAACCATTGTTTCGGCACGTTCAGGGAAGTTCCGCAAGGCTTTCTCGATATCGTCAAGGTATTTTTGAAGAAGCTGGAAAGCATCGTCCTCGATATAGAATAAATGGCCATCGAGGCTAACCGTGATAGTTGTTTTCATGATAAATAACTTTTATTTATTTATAAAATGCTAATAATTATCCTATAACATTGCAATAATACCATGTCCTACCCACTTACTGTTAATGCAAATATATATAATTTTTTTAATACCTTGCAATACATAGTACTAATTTTTTTATTTTCCTTATCTTTGAGCCCAGCCTAAAAAGGTAAATTTTTGTCAAAATCAAAGCCTGCCCCCGCGCATTAAATATCATGGTCGGAGAAGTTTGGCAATAAATATGCTTTTTAGGCCATGCTCATCTTTGCTTTTTCAAAAAAAAACGAAAAACTAGCCGGAATGACTAACATAAAAGGAAACCTGGTAAAAATGGAAAGCCGCCTGGACAGTCCGGTCCAGTATACATTATTGTTAAGCGGTGAAAGAATCAACATGAATGAATTGATTGGGAAACGTATCAAGATAGAATACTTGCATCATATTCATTGCAAGAAATGCGGGCGGGAAACGAGAAAATCCTTCTTCCAGGGCTTCTGTTATCCTTGCTTCATTTCAGCCCCCGAGGCAGAAGAATGCGTGCTCAGGCCCGAGCTTTGCAAGGCACACTTTGGCGAAGCAAGGGACTTGGAATATGCCCGGGGGCATTGCTTGATCGACCACCACGTTTACATGGCCTGGTCGGG
>CAZKIR010000126.1:1919-2907 GCA_964552835.1 uncultured Bacteroidales bacterium | reverse complement strand
ACGAGATGGATAGACCAAGGGGCCACGCGTGCCATAACAATTGCCCGCACACCAAACCGTTACCTCGCGGGCGAGATAGAAGTATTTTTAAAATCTTATCTTAAAGACAAAACCAACTGGCGGAACATGTTAACCAACAAAATGGAAGGAATCCCGGATTTTCTCATGAAAAGAAAAGAAATCCATGCCCTGTTGGAAGAAAAATACAAAAATTATATCTCTCCCCGGGAGAAGGAGGTTGCTATAGATTACCCGGTACCATTTTATCCTGCCAAGGTTATGCCAATAAACCTTGAAAAGGAGCCCGAACTTGAAGGCACCTTATCCGGTATCCGGGGGCAGTACTTGTACCTTGACGGCCATAGGGTGATAAACATCAGGAAATACACGGGTTATCTCGTGGAAATTACTGTTAAATATCCAATTCAGTGACCCATCCAAACTTATCATCCTCATCGCCATACTGGATGGATTTAAGACGCTCGTATAGCTTCGTGGAAACCGGCCCGGGTTTACCATCAGGACAATAGTTATACTCATTTCCCATGGCTTCGTCAACGATACGTTTCACGGGGCTTATCACGGCAGCGGTACCACAGGCCCCGACCTCGTCAAACTCGCCCAATTCCTCGACCGGCACGGGCCGCTGCTCGATGGTCATGCCCATGTCCAGGGCCAATTCCATGAGGCTTTTATTAGTAATAGACGGTAAGATAGAACTAGATTTCGGGGTAATATAGGTATTGTCTTTAATCCCGAAGAAATTAGCCGGCCCGCATTCGTCAATGTATTTTTTATCTTTCGCGTCAAGGTACAAGACAGCCGAGAACCCGCCTTCGTGGGCCCTCTTGTCGGCAATGAGACTGGCCGCGTAATTGCCCCCAACTTTTATATTGCCCGTGCCCAAGGGGGCCGCGCGAGCGGTGTCGCGCAGGATAACAAGTTCCACGGGCTTAAAACCTTCCTTAAAATAAGGCCCCACGGGCAT
>CAZKIR010000126.1:234-1909 GCA_964552835.1 uncultured Bacteroidales bacterium | reverse complement strand
CAAGGGGCGAATATACAAGGAGGCGCCTGATTCGCTAGGGGGCACGAACCGCTTGTTTAATTCAACTACTTTTGTAACAGCGCTGGTGAACAATTCCTCGGGCACTTGTGCCATCATGATCCCCCTGGCCGAGGCCTGCATGCGTATGGCATTATCGTGCATACGAAAAATCCTGATTTTTCCTTGTCGGCTTTGAAAAGCCTTTAACCCCTCGAAAGCCTCTTGACCGTAATGCAGGCAAGTAGCAGCAAGAGGTAAAGATATATATTCAGAACCAGATACTTCTAGCTCGCCCCACTGGCCATCCTGGTAAAGGGATCGCACGTTATAATCCGTTTCGCGGTAAGCAAAAGGCAAATTTCTCCACTCGTTTATATCCATTCTGTTCATTCTTAGTATTTATTCACTTGCCCGGGAAAGAATCCCCGATTATACATGAAAAACCAGGGAAAAAGGCATTTTTACAAAGATAGTGTTTTCATGAAAAATTGAAAAACCTGCTACCCAAAATCGTATCCATTAATAAAACCCCTGGAGTTTTTTCAAATCGGCCCGTGGATTGACACACATGACAGGGAATGAAAAAATATCCTCCCCTTCTGCCCCTTCACATTTCATGTAATATGGCAATTTATGCGCCATCACGATCACCAGGTCGGCTTCGATGTCTTTAGTAAAAAGAATCAATTCTTCACCAAAATCAACATTCTTACGGGCAGCTTTAATCCCGTATATCAAGTTATTTGCCTCGAGTAATTTTTTTGAAAAATATATATTGTTTTGCACGCTCCTGTTTTTAAACCCATCGTTGTACGAGGGACGGATAAGGTTCACGTTACATTTAAAATACTTGGCCAGGTATATGATCCATTTTAATTCTTCCTTGAATTTTTTGTTATGCTCAACCGGCACGACCAATTCGCGATATTTAGAATGGAGCGGGGGCACCCTGGAGGTAATAATTGGTATATTGGTTTCCTTGATACTTGAAACGAAGTCAAACACGTCAAGTTTATAATTATCCGTCACGTATTGAAAAGGGGCTACCAGCAAGGTGGCATTTAAGTTTTCCTCGAGTTTTTTGAAGATCGCTGGTAGTTTGCCAGAATTGACGGCATAATGAATCGTGTGCCCAAATTTTTTAGATAATTCGCCGGCTACCGCGTGCAGTTCGCTTTTTTTATGGTGAACAAGTTCCTTTTGTTCTTTGATGTTCCCAAAAAAACCTGTTTCTTTTATCAAATGCACCAGGCAAATATCATTGTCCACAACCCTGGCCAATTGGAGGGCATGTTGTAAAGACAACTCGTTAGGTTCTTGAAAATCCCACGCGACTAAGATATTTTTCCGGTTTCTGTCCATAACCCAAACAAGGTTCAAAAGTTGCTATTAATTATCCAAAAATAGGAAATAATTTATAACTTCCAATCATTTTAGGTATAAATCAATGCTTTATATTTTACGGCGTGGCAGGTAAAAAGTTAGGCGGTTAAAAAAAATATTAATAAAACTGCTGAAACTTCTTTGGAAGTTGCTTTATACACATGATCGGGATTTGCCGATCATCCTGGTCATTTTTACCATGTTCAATATACTCCCGGTACTTATCCGCCATTATCACGATAAGATCCGCGTCAATATCCGTTGCAAATCGAAATACTTCTTCGCGATAGTG
>CAZKIR010000126.1:0-224 GCA_964552835.1 uncultured Bacteroidales bacterium | reverse complement strand
TGTTTTTTCTTTTTTGCCGTTTTTATCCCGTATACAATATTATTATTGTCGAGCATTTTTTTCGTGAAGTACATATTATTGGACATGAGCCGCTTTTTCTCGGGATCAGAATAAAAGGGCTTAATAAAATTAATATTGCATTGATAATATTTTGACAAGTGCATGACCCACCGCAACGTTTCTTTAAACTCCCTGCGGTAGTCAATCGGAACGACAATTTCAAT
>CAZKIR010000125.1:0-9925 GCA_964552835.1 uncultured Bacteroidales bacterium | reverse complement strand
CCCGGAAAATAAATTGAAATATCTTTTTATAAACTGGTTTAGCTCTATCGCCATGACGTATTCCATTCTTTTCGCGAGCGGTAAATTTATCTTCAAAGAATGGGACAAAGCCTTTTTATGGCTTGGAATAGCCATTTTTAGCTTTATCCTGTTGTATAAATCCATGCACAAACAGGAAACAATTCAATAAACAACACGTATACATTTATTTTATTGGGTTGATAATTTGGAATATACAAAAAGGCTTCTTTAATTTGGGGTTAATTCAATTGAATACATGGTATATAAACTTAAAATAGCATCTTCATTTCTTATATTAATATCCTTTTTTTCAATAACTTGCAATAACAAAAACGAAGAAGTGCCGGCATTTACAAAAGAGGTGAAAATGGAAGCGGAAAATTCCCTCTTGTTAAAATATAAAAGTTCACTTTTTTGTATCCCCTCACCCCATCAAGGAAGCATCATGATAAAAGAAAACGGGATCAGTTTTGATCCTGGCATCATTGCCCCTGCTTACCTTTCCAAAAAATTTATTACAAGCTTTAAACAGGCATTGGGATTAGGTATATACGGCACCGACCTGGGATACCTCAATATTTACGAACAAGTACCCGATGCCCTTGAATACTTCAAGGTAATGGTAAACCTCTCGAAAGAACTTGACATTTACACGGCCATTGGCCCGGGATGGATGGAAAAAATCGAAAAAAACCTGGGCAATGAAGATTCCCTCCTTTTCATTATCAGCGACATGTACCGAAACGCGAACGCGCACCTGAAAAATAATTTTAGGCCAGGCACGGGTGAGCTAATTATCGCCGGGGGATGGATTGAAAGCATGTATATCTTGACCCAAGTATACCAATCCGGCCAAAGCTATCAAATAAGGAACCTGATAGGCAACCAAAAGCAAATTTTAAACAATTTAATTGATTTATTATCCCCTTATTATTACCTTTCAGGCCAGTATTCAGGGTTAATCGACCAGTTGGTTGATTTAGCAAACGAGTTCGAGAGTATTATATACAATTACACGTATGGAAAACCTGAAATTGATACAATTCAACACCTTACAGTAATAAACAGTGAGTCCCGAATTGTCATTTCAGACCATCATGTAAGTATGATTACTAGAAAACTAAGTGACATCAGAAGCCAAATTATCGGTATATAAAATGAAAAAAGCGACTTCTCAATATTTACCGCTTATCCTTTTTAATATATTATTTCTGGCCTTACTAGATAATCTTGCTTATGCCCAGGGTTTTACCTATCCTTTTCCATGCGAGCTAAGGATGCAGCCCCCCTATGTATCAGACGGGCAGGTACACTTGCTGGAATTAAAGAAAAACGACAAGGGTGAAATAAAAACCACTTTCTACGGGGGCAACACCTACCGTATTATTACATGCGGTATACCGGGAAACGGTGAAATCAGCTTCATCCTGTTCGATAGCGAAAAAAACATCTTGTTTAATAACAAAAACTTTGACTACACGCATTATTGGGACTTTAAATTCAAATCAACCGTCGAGTGCATTATGGAGGTGCGGTATACTGAACAAAAAAAGCCCAAAACCCTTGTAAAAGTCCTCCTGGGTTTTAAAAATTAACTATTTCCTGAATGTTTTTCCGTAAAAGTTCTTATTTTAGCCTGGGTATATTTTAACGGATAACAAGAAATGAGTGAACCGATACTTCAGGCATTAATGCAATTATTTGCCATTATCGCCCACCCCGAGAGTAATTCAAGGGACAAACGTTCCATCGTGGAAAACTTCCTTAACCGGCAATTAAACCAGGAATTGGTTCAAGAATACCTGAAAATATTTGATAATTTTTATCAAATTCACCAGGAAAAGCAAAAAGAAAAAGATAAAATAAAAAAAAGGACTTCTTCCAGCTCGGTGAGGGTACTAAAAATATGTACCGAGATAAACGAAGAACTGACCCAGCAACAAAAAATCATAGTCTTGGTCCGCTTGCTCGAATTCGTGAAAAGCGGTAATAACATTTCTGAACAAGAAATCGAGTTCATCAACACGGTGGCCGAAACTTTTTACATTCCCGAGTCGGAATACAATCAAATCAAATCTTTTGCCCTGGAACAATTCGAGGATTTTACCCCTTCTTCAAACATATTGATTATTAACGGACAAGAAAAAACAGACATACCAGAATACAAACACTTCAAATCTGAAGCATTGCGCGGTGAAATCCGTATACTGCTTATAAATTCAGCCAACATGCTTTTGTTTAGGCATGTTGGCGAAAACGAAATATACTCCAACGGGCAGGTCCTGGACGAGGACAGGGTACATGTGTTAAAAACAGGCTCTTCCTTGCGCAACTCGCGGATAAAACCCATATATTACAGTGATATTATAAGCCAGTTTTACCTCGACAAGATCAAAACCCAGGTATTTTTCGAGGCAAACAACATCTCCTATATTTTTAAAGGCGGCGAAATCGGCATTCAAAACCTGAGCATGGAAGAAAAATCGGGGAGGCTTGTCGGGATCATGGGGGCTAGCGGGGCTGGAAAATCAACCCTGGTAAACATCCTGAATGGAAGCATGCCGCCAATAACAGGCCAGGTATTGATTAACGGGATCGATATAAATGGTCAAAACGAGGAAATCGAAGGCCTTATCGGGCACGTTTCACAAGACGATTTACTGATCGAGGAACTTACCGTCTTTCAGAACCTTTACTATAACGCGAAACTTTGTTTTGATAATTACGATGACCATAAAATACTAAAATTGGTCATCGAGTTGCTTCAGAACCTGGGTTTGCACGAGATAAAAGATATGAAGGTAGGCTCGCCACTAAACAAGAAAATTAGCGGCGGGCAACGAAAAAGGCTCAACATCGCCCTTGAGCTTATTCGCGAACCAGGCATCCTGTTCCTTGACGAACCAACCTCGGGTTTGTCGAGCCGGGATTCGGAAAACATCATGGACTTGTTAAAGGAACTGGCCCTGAAAGGTAAGCTCGTGTTCGTGGTAATCCACCAACCATCTTCTGACATTTTCAAGATGTTTGATCGCTTGATGATCCTGGATACCGGAGGTTATTTAATTTATAGCGGCGACCCCATTGATTCGGTAATTTACTTTAAATCGCGCATACACCTGGCCAACTGGAGCGAGAGCGAATGCCCTACCTGTGGGAACGTGAACCCCGAGCAAATTTTCAACATTATCGAGGCCAAGGTACTGGACGAATACGGGAACATCACCAGCGAGCGGAAAAACTCGCCCGCTGAATGGCACCAGCATTTTCTCAAGTATCATGAAGAAGAAACAAAAGAAAAAGCTACCGTGGACGAGCTTCCCAGGATATCGTTCAAAATCCCTGACCGAGTAAAGCAATTTTTGATTTTTGCCAAAAGGGATATCCTTTCTAAACTGGCCGACACGCAATACCTCGTCATAAACTTGCTGGAAGCCCCCTTGCTGGCATTTTTGCTTTCATACATTATCAAGTATTATAACGTGAACGTGACCAACCAGTACGGTTACACCCTTTTTGAAAACAGCAACTTGCCAGTATATATCTTCATGTCGGTTATCGTGGCCATTTTCATGGGATTAACCGTGAGCGCCGAAGAGATTATCAAAGACCGCAAGATATTAAAAAGGGAATCTTTTCTTAACCTGAGCCGGGCCAGCTACTTGTTATCAAAAGTAGGTGTCCAGTTTTTAATCTCGGCTATACAGGCATTCACTTTCGTGATGATAGGCAATAGCATCATGGAAATAAAGGGCATGTATTTTGAATACTGGCTCGTGCTGTTTAGCGCGTGGTGTTTCGCTAACATGCTGGGGCTATTGATTTCAGACAGCTTTAAAACGGTTATCACTATCTATATCTTAATCCCTTTCTTAATTATCCCACAGCTTATCTTAAGCGGTATTATCGTGAAATATGAAAAATTGAACCCGAATATCAGCTCGCCCAAATGCATACCATGGTACGGGGAAATTATCACCGCCAGGTGGGCCTATGAATCCTTGGCCGTGTACCAGTTTAAAAACAATAAATACGAGGAAAAATTCTACTATTACGACAAGCTAATGAGCGAATCAGACTTCAAGAAAAATTTCTGGTTAAAAAAGCTCCAGAACAAGCTTAATTATTGCAAGCGCAACCTATACCTGCCCGATAAGAAAGACGGGATCGGTAATTGCCTGGCCATGTTAAGGAACGAAATAAGTAAAGAATTAGAAGATAACCCGCGGATACCTTTCAAACATATGGATAAACTATATCCCGGAAAGGTAAGCCCTGAAATTTTAACCCAACTTGGCACCTACCTGAACCTGGTGAAACAATTTTATATCAAATTATATAACCGGGCCAATATCGAAAAAGACAAGGATATTTCGCGATACCAGGAGACAGAAGAATCCAAAAACAAGTTCCTGGCCTTAAAAAGAAACCACCACAACGAGGAGTTAAAAGAACTGGTGACCAACTCGTCCGAGATAGACCGGATCATTGAATACAAAAACAGGTTATACCAAAAAATCGACCCGGTGTTTAAAGACCCAGGCCCCCTGTTTATCAAGGCCCATTTTTACGCCCCCGTGAAGCAACTATTTGGCCAGTATCATGATACCTACCGGGTGAATATTTTGGTTATCTGGATCATGACAATAAGCTTGTATATCGCATTGTACTTTCGGTTATTGAAAAAATTGCTTGAAACTTTTGATGGGTCAAGAAAAAAATCAACAAAAACAAACCCAAAAGCAGCATGACCTACAATTAGCCATGATCTTTTAGGCCTGGGGCAAAGGTGATAAAAAAAACCTTATTCAACAATCTCGATCATTTTAAAAGGTACTTTTAATATAGATTCATAATCTTCGCCCGCCTCGAGCATATCCTCGTCGTCTTCCTCGTAGTACCAGTTAATAATAATATCTTTCCCGGTATCGTTAATACCTTCTAATTTTTTAAAAATATCCAGGATGCACTTGGAGGAACTAGTATTAAAATATTCGAGTTGAATGTTTACTTCGGTTTTATCTTTCGGGTCTTTAATATAATCTTCTAGCCAATCTACCAATGGCTTATAAAACTCAATAGAATTCTCGGGAATGGAACGCCCCTTGATCTCTATTTTCCCTTCCTCCTCGTTAAAGAAAATTGATGGCGTTTTAGGGGTACCTTTTATTGACATTGGTTCCATGTATTCAAGTATATTTAATTTCGTAACACGTTTAAGCTTAAAATATAAAAATCATAATCGTCGTTAAATTCAAGAAAGTAATACTCTAAACTATTCCTGGTACGCCTGGCAATATCTATCAGGCCTAACCCCCCTCCGCCCTTGTTGGAAAATTTCTGGTTGTTTAGCACGAACTTGTAATAATCTTTCAACTCGTCCCGGTTCATCTTGTTTATCTTGTCCAAATCCCCTTTTAATTTAACTTTATTAGATGTACGGACAAAATTACCGGTAGAGATATAATAATTATCGTCTGTTTTTCCCATGAAGAAAAGGCCAAAACGTTTACCAAATTCGTTGGCCAAACCTTCATCTGCTTCCATGTGGTGGTACAGGTTCTGCAAACTTTCGACCAACACGTTGTATACCCGTTTTTTAATAGCAGGCTTCTCATCATAATTATCTAGCTGAAGCTCGACAATTCCCAAAATATTGGTAATTAAATCAGATGTAATGCCCCCCTTGTAAGCGAGAATCATATCACCACGTTGCATTTTAGAATGGCACTGCTGCATGCTAAATTTCATTGGAAGCATTTTTCAAAAGTTACCTGCTAATAAATCAAAACAAATTTAAAATTTTTAATCATTTTTAGAAAATTTTATTGCATTGAACAATAAAAAATCTTTACATGGGCGTAAATAAAAAGTTAAATCCCCCCTCCATCCGAGAACAAACCTTCCTTTGCTTTACGCTGGACAACCTTGGAGTTTGGTGGCAAATCATGTGTTACCCAAACATTTCCTCCAATTACTGAATTTTTTCCCACGGTAGTGCGCCCCAGGATTGTTGCCTGCGAATAAATAATCACGTTGTCTTCCAACACGGGATGCCTCGGTATCCCTTTAATGGGTTTTCCTTTCTCATCCACTGGAAAAGACTTGGCGCCGAGGGTAACACCCTGGTATATCCTCACGTTTTTCCCAATTTCACATGTTTCGCCAATAACCACCCCTGTACCATGATCTATGGTAAAGAACTCGTCGATTTTTGCCCCCGGGTGAATATCAATGCCTGTTTCTGAATGTGCCATTTCGGATATAATCCTGGGGATGAGGGGTACCTTTAAAAATAATAACTCGTGGGCAATCCGGTAATTGGTGATAGCCCGTATACCGGGATAGCAAAAAATAATTTCGCCAATTGACTTGGCTGCCGGGTCTGCGTCATAGGTAGCTTTCACGTCGGTACACAAGACATGCCTAAGCTTGGGCAGTTTAGCGATAAAAGATACGGAAATTTTCCTGGCCTTTTCCGTGCACTCGTACTTGCAGGTATGCCGGTTTTCGTCCTTGCACTCGAAACAAAGGCCACGAAGCACCTGCATGTAAAGTTTCTCGTATAACTTGTTCACGTTCACCCCCATGTAATACTGCAGGTTGGCTTCGTTTAAACCGGGGTTGCCAAAAAAACCAGGAAAAATTATCTGCCGTAATAATTCCACGACCTCGTCCAACTCGTTGGTAGAGGGCAATTCCTCGCCATGCAAGGGCTCATGGAACATTTCATTATAACTTCCCGAGTCGGATAATTGTCCAACGATGCTCTTTAAATCTATATTTTCCGATCGCGTGTTTTTCAAGAGAGATACCCTTCCTTATTTTAATAGCCTTGCTTGCTTCAAGGCCAAACAATACCTTGCTGGCACAAAAATAATATAGATGCTGGATTAAAAGGTGAATTCATCGAAAAAAATTTATAATCCTCCAAAATATTACCATATCGCCGGTATTATTCATTATAAATGAACAAGGGCGTACTCAGGTACCTTTCACCGGTATCGCAAATAATGGTTACAATAATTTTATCTTTATTTTCTTCACGGGCTGCCACCTCTAGTGCAGCATAGACGTTGGCCCCCGACGAGAAGCCTGCAAGTATGCCTTCTTCACGTGCCAGCCGCCTGGCAGTTTCCATCGCGTTCTCGTAATTCACGTGGAATACTTCATCCAAAAGATCAACGCGCATGATTTTTGGGATAAAGCCCGGCCCGATCCCTTGAATTTTATGTGGCCCTGGCTCACCTCCTGATAAAACGGGAGAATTCACGGGTTCTACCGCTATAAATTGAAGCCCTTTTTTCCTGTCGCACAGTTGTTCGGCCACACCGGTAATGGTACCGCCCGTACCCGTTCCGGCCACGAAAATATCCAGTTTCCCTTCCGTGTCTTTCCATATTTCCTCGGCCGTGGTCCGCTTGTGCATCTCCACGTTCGATTGGTTTTCAAATTGCATGGGCATGAAAGCCTTGTTATACTTTTTCAAAAGTTCCGTGGCCTTCTGTATAGCACCTTTCATTCCCTGCCTGGCCGGTGTCAATACCAACTCGGCCCCATAGGCCTTGAGCAAGCGCTTACGCTCCTCGCTCATGCTTTCCGGCATGGTCAAAACCAATTTATACCCCCTCACGGCGCACATCATGGCCAGGCCAATACCGGTATTCCCGCTCGTGGGCTCAACAATCACGGTTTCTTTGTCAATAAGCTCTTTTTCTTCGGCATCCACGATCATGGCATAGCCAAGCCGGTCTTTAACCGATCCCCCGGGGTTAAAAGATTCTAGTTTTCCGAAAACCCGCGCCTTTGTATCGTTTATTCTTGTAATCTCTACTAGGGGGGTGTTAGCGATCAAAACCGATACATCTTTTGCAACATTCATAATTAATTGTTTTTTAATGCGTTAATGTTTTGTAAAATCATTAGGCAAGAAGCTGCAAGATTAAGGATGCCCGAAAAAGGATCCTATCCCTTTCAAGGCATTTTGAAATCTTTCTTCTTCTTCGCCTGTCACGATAATAAATGGGTAACAATACCCGGACAGTTCTTGTTTATAAACCTGCAAAAGTTTTTCCCTTTTTTCGCCCCCGTTTTCCCTTACCGGATCGGGAACCCACGGTATATCCGTATCACAAAGCAAAAAAAGATCAATATCCATTTTTTCAAGGTAGTCAAGCAGCCAACCGGGGTTACGCTGGAAAACAATATCAAACCAAACCTTGGTAATAAATAAAAATGTATCGTAAAAAAGATAATTCCTGGCAGTTGCCATTTTTTCTTTTTCAAGTTCAACTTGTTTCCTGGCAATGGTCTCCACGTCTTCAAACCGATAGGGGCGGCTTAAGCATTCAACGTATCCCCGTGCATATTCTGGTACGAAAGGCTCATGAAAATGCCTGGCAAGTTGCCTTGTCAATGTTGTTTTGCCAGTAGACTCGGGACCGGTTATCACGATTTTTTTCATTCTTTGCTACTAAATTTAAAAAGGGCTAGGCAATATTTTTTCATGCTCACGCGACATGTCTTCTTTCCATTTCATGTAACCTACCACGGCCAATACTGTATAAACCAGGAATAAAATAGCGGTCGCGTACAATTCTTTATAAATATATAACCCGAAAGACACCGAGTCTACAACGATCCAGAGCAACCAATTGTCCAGTATTTTTTTTGCCAACATCCAGGTGGCCAGTATACTCCCCGCTGTTGTAAAAGCGTCCCAAACGGGTAAATCGCTTGGGGAAATGCCGATATACGAGGGCACGCGTATCAAAACAAGGGCCAGAAAAAGCATCACGCCAAGTATGACGCCAAGCGAGATAAACCAAGCTTTCACGGATAGTTTTTGCACTACCAAACTATCATCGCTCTTCTTTTCCTTCTTGCCCGGGTGCAACCAATGATACCATCCAAAAATACTAATCACGACATAATACACGTTCAAGCCCATGTCGGCATACAACTGGTTATCAAAAAACACGGATACATAAAAAACAGATGTAATAATACCCAATGGCCAAAGCCATATCTTCTGGTTAATAGAGAAATACAGGTACACTAAACCGGAAACGGCGCCCGTTACCTCGATGTAATGGTTAGCCAGCCAATCAAGAATCTGTTCAATCATTGAATTTTACGAGGCTTTAACGGCCAATTAGGGTGTTGTATTTATCCTGGTTATTGATCACTTCCACGGCCTTGTTAAAACCTTTATCCTTTTGGTTCACGATGCGGTAATACTCGTTGGTTTCCCATAAATCACGGGCCAAGTATGCTTTCAAGAGCAGGGTGATATCATTTTTTGAGGTTTCATATTGCTCTTCTTGAAAACTGAGCCCTTCTTCCCCGGCATAACGAATCAGTTCTTCTAACATCTTTTCTTTCACCTCGAATTTTTCCTGGTACTCTTCAAAATCCTTGTATTTCCTTTCCAGGGGTTTACGGTGCACGTCAATATAATTCAAAACAAAGCGGTACAATATACCCTTCCGTATCAAGTCGGGATAATAATCCGTGGAAGCGGTGGTGTCAATGGGAATAAACACATCTGGCATGATCCCCCCCCCGCCATAAACCATGCGTTTATTTTCCAGTGTTTCATATTTCAATGAATCAGGAAAATCAATGCTGTCAGCATATACCAGTTCACCATGCTCGTACCGTTCTAACAATTCTTTCCGGTACGCTTCCTTTCCTTTTTTATAGGGCTTTTGGATCAACCGGCCGGTCGGGGTATAATAACGAGCGATGGTCAATTTTATCATGGAGCCGTCAATTAGCTCGAAAGGCCTTTGTACCAATCCTTTTCCAAATGATCTGCGGCCCATTATCACGCCACGGTCCCAATCTTGCACGGCACCTGAAACAATTTCGCTGGCAGAGGCTGAACCTTCGTCAATAAGAA
>CAZKIR010000124.1:0-9946 GCA_964552835.1 uncultured Bacteroidales bacterium | reverse complement strand
ATCTACCGTTGCTATTGCATTGTTTGACGATGTCCATGAAACGGATTTGTTTGTAGCGTTTTCTGGCAATACCGTTTCTATTAAATTCTGCGATGCACCTTCGTCAAGCGTTAAGGTCGAATAGTTCAGACTCACACCGGTAACAGGTACAGGATCAGAAACAACGCCAAAAACCATCAGTTCGGTTAGGCTAACCCAGGTTCCGGTATAGCCAGAAGCACCTGTAACGGTAATCTTTACATAACGGCCTGAAGCCGTGGCATTATCGATAATTGGAGGAACAGTGGTGTTAGAACTTCTGTCTACCACGGTAGTATAGCCCCCACCATCGGCCTTTACCTCTATCGTGTATTGATAGACCCTGTCCTGGTAAGTATACACTTCAAATTTTGAAATGTCGTAATTGGTGCCCAGATCAATTTCCGCCCATTGCGGGAAACCTGAAGCTGACCACCTGGAAGCATCGTTTATGTCTCCATCTACGATATTTGCGGGCGGGTTATACCCGTAACTATCATCTTGCCAGGCCGAGGCAGAAACCACTTTGTCTAAGGCAATGTTTGTTTCTGCAATATCAGTAACATCCACGGCACATGTCGCGGTTTTGTTTCCATCCTGTGTGGTTACGGTAATTGTGGCAGAACCCACGGTTATGCCTGTCACAACACCCGAGCTGTTCACTGTTGCAACAGCAGTGTTATCTGAACTCCAGCTTACATTTTTATTGGTCGCGTCAGAAGGTATTACGGTGGCCGTTAAAGTAGTAGTGGCACCAACATTAACTGATGTTGCAGATGGAGTGAGCGAAACACCCGTAACGGCTATTGAGCTAGTGGTAACACCTAGTGCCGCGCTTTTTGCCGACCAGTTCGGAACGGCGTCTCGTGCCCTTACCTGCATGCCATAGCTTGTGGCAGCTGTTAACCCGGTGATGGGCATCGTGGTGCCGGTGGTCGTGCCAACTGAAATACCGTCCTTAAATACCTCGTAACCTGTTACCCCAATATTGTCGGTCGAGGCCGTCCAGCCAAGGGTAAAACCAGTTGATGTAATATCGCTTGTCACCAGGCCATCAGGCACTGTCGGGGCCTGGATATCGGTGGTGCCTTCATCGCCGGTAACAATCAAATTATCAAAGGTTGCAGCATCATTGAAAGAACCAAGCCCTACTTTGCCACTTGCCCACGTTGCATCGGTGGCAGTTGCAACTAAAACAGCATTTCTATATACCGAGTAGGAACTGCCTTCTTTCACAATTTCTATTGCATAACTTGTCCCTCCCGATATGGCCGATGTAATATCAGTCAACTCGGTCAGGGTTCCTGAACTGTATATAAAAATTCCGCTTGTAGTATTGTTGTTGGATTCGTTGAAACTTGCAAAATAATAATTTGATGCATCCTGATATCCGAAGATAACGACAAAATCATTCCAGGCAGATGTTGTTGCTGCCACAGAAGCATCAACGCTAAGTACCCAGTCTCCACTTAAGGTGGTATTATGAATAGACTTATTAGGGATCGACCCAACATCACCAGTTACGGGGTTTGTAAGAAGATATTCACCACCGCTTACATTCCACGTGCCCCCAACCGTGGTAAAGTTCGATGCCGGTGATGTGGTAAATGGTTCGTTTATTAGATCTGTTCCCTGTGCCAACGTAGCAACATCAAGTGCTGTACTCTGTGCCGACCAGTTTGGGACCGCATCCCGTGCCCTTACTGTCATGCTATAAGTTGTTTCGGACGACAATCCATCTATTAACATGGATGTAACAGAAGTTGTGCCAACAGAAGCACCATCCTTGAACACTTCGTACCCTGTTACCCCAACATTGTCGGTGGATGCTGACCAGTTAAGCGTGAAACCGGTTGTTGTAATATTACTGGAATTCAAACCTGTAGGAATGGTTGGGGGGTCATTGTCTTCACTTATCCCTTTCTCAATTTCAAATTCAGTAAAACTGGTCCAGGTACCGGTATAACCTGAGGCACCCGTACAGGTGATTTTGATATAGCGAGCTTGAACGGTACTGAAATTATCGCTTATGGGTTGTGTAGAACTGGTGTTTGTTGTCCTGTCAACGATAACAGTGTAGCCGCTCGTGGGGCTGCTCGAGGCTTCAATTTTATATTGATATGCCCTGTCCTGGTATGTCCAGAGTTTTGTGCCGATAATATTTGTCGTCTCGCCATAATCGATAATTACCCATTGTGGAAATGACTCAGCGCTCCAACGCGAATCATCAGAATTGTCGCCATCAAGAATGTTAGCGGCAACATTTGGTAGTTGTTCGGCTGATACACTATGGATCATTGGGCCTAACTCAACAGTTACCGCTACATTATCAGTAAAACCACCATCATCTGTAGTTACCGTAATGGTACAAGTGCCAGCACCAACCCCTGTAACCTGGCCACTGGAATTGACAGTGGCAATGGCTGTATTGGACGAACTCCAGGCAACCGATTTGTTGGTTGCATCTGCAGGGGATACCGTAGCGGTTAACGTCCCGCTTTGTCCGGTGCTTACCGTTAATGAACTTTCATTTATGTTCACTCCGGTTACCTCGATCGTATCCACAGGCTCCCCATACCAGGTTTGCGAGCTATGCGGGTTGGGGCCCGGGTTAGAATAACTGATATTCAATACAGGATCTATATATACATTCGTCCCGCATCCCGACACCGTATTCCCATACACGTATCCCAGATGGCCCAGGTTGCACCAGTTGTGCCCGAGGATACCATAATCGGCACAATTCGATACCGTGTTATTCAGTACATATACCCCTGTGCCCCAGAAAGCAATCCCGTTGTTCCAACCGGGTTTTTCGCCACCAGAAACATCATAAACCGTATTGTTTTCCACCCAGATGTCCCTGCTTTCGTTGAGCCTGTAATTTTTGGTGTCTGAATTGCATGCGTCGTTAATGGAAATGGCCGCCTGGTTAAGTTGGTTCGGATTATTTGAACTGGGGTGCACATCATGGATTACGTTGCCTTTTACCGTGGCGTGGAATGTTTCGCCTTTTATGTTGATGGCTTCCCCCAGTCCATTTTCGTATATCTCGCAACCTTCAATCCAGATGTATTCACAGTTGTCGGGAAAACTGCTCCATGTAGAGCCATAGTGCCCCCTGCCCACGTATATACCCTCGCCATAGGCTGGTTCATATAAGCCTGTATGGTGAATCTCGCAATTAATTACATCCACGTAATTTGAGCTGCCATGAATATTAAGCCCGGATTTTCCTACTTCAGTAATTTCAATATTATTAAGGATAATATGATGGCTACCGTAGTTTACATCCGGACCTGAGAATCCCTTTTTAAATACAATACCGTCTATAACAACATAGGATGAATTGTTAATTCGTAGCGGACTGGTACTCGTGTAGCTCCATGAACTTACGATTGCACCACGTGGATTGACTGCCTTAATTATTAAAGGGGCAGATTCGGAGAAATGGCGGTTCTCGATACTAATGATACCGTAATTTCCATCGGCAACCAGCACGATATCGCCACCATTGGCATTGCTGATTTTTGCATTGAGGTCATCGCCCGGGTTGACATAAATATTTGCAGCATTTACTCCCGGGTTAAGTACAAACAGTACTAAAAAAAATGTTAAAAAAATTTTTGTTTTCATAATAAAAGGTTTAGGTTAAAGTTATATAAAAGAGATACTAAGCCTACAGGTATCCCCGATAAGCTTAGCTTTAAGGCTATTATTCTTCTGGAATTAACACGTTTAAAGTTTTAGTTAATGTTTTTACTTTTGTTTCTATACCAAAATCACCAATTCCCACGGCCTGAAATGTAACATCACGTTTTCCTGGTGAGGAATATTTGTATTGGGCAACATATTCATCATCTGCATTCTTATCAAGCCCCAATCCTGACACGTTGTAATATCCTTTTTCATTGGCATTTAAAAAATCGTCATACGAATAATTATACCGGAATAAAACAGAATCCTCGCCATAGATATCTTTTAATGGAATTACAGAAGCGTTTAAGATATTGTTTTCAAAAATTTTCAATTTGTCATCAGGTATAACCTTCTCTAACTCCTTTTTAAAATCCCGGTCTGATGAAAATTTTTTACCGACCAGAGGACTAATTGCATCGGCTATGCTATCGGTGAGCTCATTTAAACTTTTTAACTGGTTAAAAGCATCCTGAGTTAATTCATAGCTGCCAAAACCGCGGCTCAATAAGCGTTCACCAACCCAAACCACATAAGCATTGCCATTGCCCAAGTTTCTAAAATAAACCTCCTGGCCCAAGAGAACCTCATCATCAATAACAATCTCGTTATCGAGGCTATCTTTAACATATATCTCAAATTTGGGGTCAGGTGTTATCATTTCATCTTTTTTGCAACTATTAATAATATAAGTTACGGATAATACTATCAAAATAATATACTTGTTCATATTTCAAATTTTAATGTAGATTTTGCATATCTGTATAGATTCTTAATAACCAGGATTTTGAACCAAATTAGGGTTTTTATCAATCTCTGGCTGAGGGATGGGGAAGTATTTGTTCGTAGATTTTACATTTTTGCCTTGCGCCGCCAATACCTCTTCAAAAATATCCCATCGAACCAGGTCAAACCAGCGTTTAGCCTCCTGGAAAAGTTCTTTTTTTCTTTCTTCCCTTATAAGTTCACGGGTTACCGAAGAAACAGCATAATCATCTGAACCATATGCCCTGCGCCTTATCTGGTTAATAGCATCAACCGCATCGGCCGTTGATCCATTAAGTTCAAACTCGGCTTCGGCCAACATTAGCAAAACTTCGGCATACCGGTAAATTATAAAGGAATTATCATCAACATTAGCAAAAGGGTCATAGTTTTGCCCGTAGATCATAAATTTGCCCAGGTGAGGACGGGCACAATGCCTTGATCCTGTTTCAGTTTGCCAATATTCATACGAAACAACATCACCAGGATAAAAGGCTTTTACCTCATTTGTAATCACAG
Organism: uncultured Bacteroidales bacterium; assembly: GCA_964552835.1. Classification (GTDB taxonomy): domain Bacteria; phylum Bacteroidota; class Bacteroidia; order Bacteroidales; family CAYFUP01; genus CAZKIR01. Next base: position 4,948 of record CAZKIR010000124.1, on the reverse strand, counting down.
ATGTGCGCTCGAGATATTTTTGACCACTGCCATCAGTTTTTATATCATCCGTGCTTAATGCTTCCAACCGATCAGCTTCAAGTATGAAAGAGATATTATAGGCATTAAGCCGGGTATCCTCTTCATCGAAACTATTGTATGCATCCCATGAGGGCACATTGTTTCCCCAACCGTATTCCCAACCTACCCTGTCAATCGGGTAATAGCTGGTAGTATACCGCCCCGGGCTACCACCATCAAGGATACCATCGTTTCCTGCTTGAAATATTGTTTCTTTATTTGTATAATCAAAAGCCGGATCCCAAAGCGTCATATAATTAGGTTCAAGTTGGTAAACTCCACCATCTCTCACCTCTTTTAGTAATTCAATGGCACGTGCTAACCATTTGTTTTCATTTTTACCAACATATTCAGTTCCCGGGCTGGCCAATGTCAAATATATTTTGGCCAACATTGTTTTAGCAGCCCCTATGGTTGCACGCCCCCTTTCATTTTCAGGCCACTTAGCAGGCAATAAATCATTGATAACCACATTCTCCATATCGGCCATGATTAAATCATATATTTCATTAATACTTGCCCTGGGAGTTTTCAATGAAGCTTCCAACTCTTCCTCGGTAACCGGCTGAGAAGTAATCAGTGGCACACCACCATAAAACCGTACCAAGTTAAAGTAACCCAGTGATCTTAAAAACAAAGCTTGCCCAACAGCTGTTGGATTTTCTTCCTGATCAACATAATCGGTTATACTATTGCATACAGTGATCTTCTTGTAAATATCAGGATAGAGCCCGCGTATATGTGAATTTGTAGCTGTCCAGTTAAGGTCATCCAGCTCAAAACGTTCCTGAAAAACCGATTCACCCTTTAAATAATCCGCGTCATCGGCAGATAAATCGGCCATATATACAAGGTTTCTCCCATAATATCCATAACCAGCGCCACTACCGGGCAGCAAACTATATGCCTGGTTAAGTATCAGGTTTGTACTGTTCTCATCATCAAATATATTTGCCCCGTAAGTGTCTAATGGTTCAAGTTCTAAGTCAACACATGAAGACATAAAAAGGAAAATAATAGGTGAAAAAAGAATTTTCATTATACTTTTCATAATAATAAAGAATTAAGATTAAAAACTGAAGTTTAAACCAAATGTCATACTCTTTGCCGAGGGATAAATACCCAAATCAAAGTTCTGAACAGTCGCTGATCCTCCTTGCATATTTACTTCCGGGTCATATCCGGTATAATCGGTGATGGTGAAAAAGTTTTGAAGGCTGCCATAAACCCTGATAACCTCTATGCCAAACTGTTGCAGCTTAGCACTATTAATATTATAGGCTAACTGAATATCCCTGAATTTTATAAATGAAGCATCTTCAACATAATAACTTGAAGTTAAATTCAGGAATTTACCAGCACCGGGAATAGACGCTTGCCTATTATCAGGGGCCCACCTATTGAGAACCCTGGTAGACACATTATTGGAGGCATTGGTATTTTCGATTACTAAACGGGTGGCATTATACATATCAGCCCCTTGTACCCAGTCGATAAAAATGCTTAAATCGAAATTCTTATAACTAAAATTATTTCCGAATCCCAAAATAAAGTCAGGCTCGGCATTTCCAATGACTACGCGGTCCTTTCCATCGATTTTACCATCTTGATTCGTATCCTTTATTTTAACATATCCTTCAGGATTATTGCTTCCCAGGTATGAATATAAGGTTTTATCAGAATGTGTTACATTGTTATCGGGAAAAATGCCATCGTAAACATAACCATAGAAACTACCTAATGGTTTCCCTACCATCACCACACCAGGAGGATCAGACATCACCCCGGAGTATGGGCCAACATTGTAGTAATCCTGTTCGGCCAATTCAAGTACCTTGTTACGGTTAATACTGAAGTTAAGGGTTGTATTCCAGTTCACGGAGCTCATATCCAGTATTTGTCCGTTAAATGCTAATTCTAAACCTTTGTTTTCAACACTCCCAACGTTTTCGCGCCTGCTACTTACCGGGAACCCGGCAGGCAGATTAACAGAAAGCAACAAATCAGAAGTAACTTTTGAATAAACATCGGCCACGATAGAATACCTCCCTTTTGCCAACCCTATATCAATACCAATATTGGACTGAGTGGAAGTTTCCCATCCCAGGTTAGGGTTCCCCATGGCACTTTGCCTAAGAGTAACCTGTGGCATATTATTAAAAATTGCGGCTGGGGAGGAAGCGGCTGCATAACGGACCAACGACTCATAATTGCCCAATGCCGAGTAATTACCAGTTTTACCCCATGAAGTGCGCAATTTAAGATTTGATACAAAACTTATATCTTGCATAAAGCTTTCTTCGGATACCCTCCATGCAAATGCCAGGGAAGGAAAATCGCCAAATTTCTTGCCTTTTGCAAATTTTGAACTCCCATCCCTTCGAATAGATGCAGTGACATAATACCGCTGGTTATAGTTATAAAAAACCCTGCCTAAATACGATATGAGCGTATTTTCGCTCGCACCGGACCCCAGGTTAAAAGTTTCCGGGTCACCACCACTCAGGTCGTAGTATGATAAAGCATCGTTGAGAAAACCCTTTGAACTTGCCGAAAAATACTGAGAACTTGATGACTCTTGAGTAAAAGCACCAGTAATACTAAGGTTATGCAGCCCAATTGATTTTACATAAGAAACAATATTTTCATTGCTCCAGCCCAGGAAATTGCTGGTATTTTGATTCGCGATACCTTTATGCACGTCGGCAACATTTTTTACCCAACTTGGCCAATAACCCTGATTTAAATTATTTGAAATTGTTGCACCAAATGTGGTTTTTAAAGTAAGCCCATCAAAAGGGGTAGCAATCAATTCGGCATAATCGTAAATGTAATTCTTCAATAATTTGTTGATCCTGCCTTCTGCTATGGCAACAGGGTTGGTTTTAAATGACATGTTTGTATAATCACCAACAGCATCTTTTATTGGATAGTGGGGATAAAATGTAAGGGCAGCATCAGATAAGCTTGGGTTAAAACCATAACCTATGGTGTTGCGCGGAGTACCATTGCTCTGTGTACGCGCAAAATAAATCGTATTATTCAAGCTCAACCATTTCTTTAATTCGGTATCAGTCTTCATTCGCATACTATAACGCTCGAAGAATGAATTCTTTACAATACCATCATCTTTCATGTATCCACCCGAGATAACATAGTTGGTTCTTTCGGTACTCCCTTTAATGCTAAGTTGGTAGTTTTTCTGTGCACCCCGGCGGTACACTTCATCTTGCCAGTCGGTGGTCTCAAATTCAGAAAAATCAGGCATCTCACTTCCCGTGCCTACTAAAGCTTCGTTTTGAAATTCAAGAAACTGTTGCGCATCCATCATTTCAATTTTGTTGCTAAGGCTTCTCGAGGTATATGATGTGGTTAAGTCAATTTGCAGCTTACCTTTTTCCCCTTGGACAGTATTAATGAGTATTACCCCGTTAGCCCCTCTTGCACCATAAATAGCTGTTGCCGAAGCATCTTTCAATACTTCAATAGATTTAATGTCGCGCGGGTTTATGGCATTTAAATCTCCCGCATGGGTATACCCATCTACCACGATTAATGGCCCACTGCTCCCCTGGATAGTATTGATGCCCCGGATACGAATATTAATTCCTCCCCCGGGGGCCGGGTCAGATGTGGAAACCTGCATACCCGCGACCATTCCTTTAAGTGATTCCCCCACGTTTAAAACCGGGACTCGCTGTAACTCTTCCTGCCCCACGGAAGCAACTGAACCGGTAAGGTCACTTTTTTTCTGTGTACCATAACCCACTACAACAATTTCATCCAATCGGGCTATATCTTCGATAAGGGTTACATTAATCTCTGACCTGCCATTCACGTCTATGTTTTTAGTTAAAAATCCAATATATGAAAACGTAAGTGTAGCATCAGGATCGGGAATTGAAACAGTATACTTTCCCTCGCTATTTGTTATTGTTCCTTGAGTTGTCCCTTTAACAGATACACTTACTCCCAAAAGCGGTTCATCCTTATCAGTTGTTACTTTACCCGTGATCTCATGTTGACAAAGGGCATAGATACTGCTACAAAGCGATAGTACTACTATAATGAATATTTTTCTCATATTTTGAAATTGTTTAATACTACTGAAACTTTCATTTTCATGTAGTATGAATTATTACACGTTGATTATAAAATGGAGGAGCTATCAAAAAGACAGCCCCTCCTTTTAAACCGTACAATTATTGTTTACTCACTTTATCACTATGAATAAGTTCAGTTCCATTATACGATCTCAGCAGGTAAAGCCCTGGGCTTAACTTGCTAATATTCAGCTCTAATAAACTTCTGCCATCATTAATAGCATGCATAACTTTTTTCCCATCAATACTAATTAACTCGACACTGGTGATATCACTTGAATTTTCAAGAACAATATGCGACCGTGCCGGGTTAGGATATATACTGATTAAACCGGAACCATCTAGATCAATGGAGGTTTCCGGTGAAACAGATACTGAGAATGATTTTGTGATTGATGCTACCCCACCATTTTCTGCTACATTACAATCATCGCTAACAACAACGGTAATCGTAACATCAGTGGAGGTTTCTACTTCATTTACCTGAAGGGTTAACACGGCACTACCATCTTCATTAATATCAGAAAGCGCGGGATCAGGAATAACACTCGTGTTAGAACTAGTAGCAAGAACACTCAAGGTTTGAGGATTGTCTTCACCTCCATAAGTTATTCCACTCAGGCTTACTTCATGTTCTCCACTTCCTGATTCTATGTCAACATCATCAATGTCATCAATCGTTGGTTCCAAACATTCACCTGGCTCTTCGGAAGATGATGGATTAACATATTTGCCAATACCCACTTCGCTATATGTAAGGAATCCTTTTGATGGATTTCCTTTGA
>CAZKIR010000123.1:0-9966 GCA_964552835.1 uncultured Bacteroidales bacterium | reverse complement strand
TGAACACCTGGACGAAATAAACCACGCCCTTCACGATCCCGAAACACGAAAAATCGTGCAATTCGATCCCTCCATTACCGTTTCCCTGGCCGAGAATTTCGGTTTAAAACCAGGCAAGGATTTGCAAGGCACCCTGGTTGGGATATTACGAAAAATTGGCTTTGAAACTGTTTTCGATGCCTCTTTCGGTGCTGATTTGGCGAGCATGGAAACGACCACCGAATTTATCAAACGCCTGGACAATGATGGGCCCCTGCCAATGATTACCGCATCATGCCCCAGTTGGGTCAAGTACGCCGAACAATTTTACCCGGGAATCCTGCCATACCTTTCTACTGTTAAATCCCCCCAGCAAATCATGGGCGCTTTAATAAAATCATACCTTTCAGGTATCGAAAGCATTTCCATGGAAAAAATTTACTCTGTATCCGTGCAGCCCTGCACGGCCAAAAAATTTGAAGGCCACCGGGAAGAAATGCTCCAGAAGGGCATTTCAGATATTGATACAGTACTGACTACCAGGGAATTATTGAAGTTAATAAAAATAAACGGGATGGATCCCCATTCCATCGAGGAGGAGATGGCCGATCAATTACTGAGTACCCGCAGCTCGGCCGGAAAATTATCCGGTGCTAGCGGCGGCACCACGGAATCATTTATCCGTAACCTCCATTACCAGCTCACCAACAAGGAACTTGATGATTTAAAAATAAGTAATTTAAGAAATATCAAAGGAATATACCAGGCAACTTTTACTGTCGGGAAAAAAGAAATAAAAGTGGCAATCGTGTCAGGGCTACAAAACGCCGCTAAAATTATCGAAGAAGGAACCGAGGGCCTCGACTTCATCGAAATCATGGCGTGCCCCGGTGGCTGCATTGCCGGGGGGGGACAACCCAGCGGGCAAAATGAAAAAACAATAAAAAACAGGCAAAAAACCATTTATGCCCTGGACGAAAAAGAAATTATCCGGGCTCCTTACAAGAACCCGGCAATTATTGATATATACGAGAAATTCCTTGACGAACCAGGGAGCGAAAAAGCCCGCAAATTATTGCACACGAGGTATTCGCCCAGGGAAATCATGCGATAATAGCACGGGCCATGAAACAATTAGAAAATAATAATAAACTGGTTTACACGGTCAAAGACCGTTGCAGGACATGCTATACCTGCGTGCGTGAATGCCCGGCCAAAGCCATCAAGATCGTGAACGGCCAGGCACAGGTTATTTCCGAGCGGTGTATAGGGTGCGGGAATTGCATCAAGGTATGCAGTCAGCGGGCCAAGGCCTACAGGCGTTCTATCGATCAGGTATACCATTTGCTGGACAACAAAAAGGGGACAAGTGCTATCATCGCGCCCAGTTTCCCGGCAGAATTTACCGAGTTCATGGATTACCAGGAATTCGTGGGGACCGTGAAAGCACTGGGTTTTTATTCGGTACACGAGGTGGGTTTCGGGGCAGACCTGGTGGCCTCGGCATACAAGAAAATCCTTTCAGAAAACAGGAAGAAAAAATTTATTTCCAGTGATTGCCCGGCCATCGTGTCGTATATCGAACATTATTACCCGAAGCTTGTAAACCACTTGGCACCCGTGGTATCACCGATGGTGGCCATGTGCAGGGTGGTAAAAAAAATGCACGGGAAAGGGCATAAAGTAGTATTTATCGGCCCCTGTATCGCGAAAAAAGAAGAACCAAGCGAGGTAGATGAAATCTTAACTTTTGCCGAGCTACGAAAGATGTTCGAGATCAATAAATTATTTTCCAAAACCGTAGAGCCGGCCGATTTTGACCCGCCGCTTGCCGGAACAGGTGCAATTTTCCCGGTAAGCCGGGGATTGCTCCATACCATTGACATTACTGACAATATCATGAAAAATGATATTATCGTGGCCGAGGGACGGATCAGTTTCCAGGAAGCTATCAAAGAATTTGAATCCGGCCTCATCAACGAGAACCACCTGGAGCTATTGTGTTGCAAAGGTTGCATCATGGGGGCGGGAATGTCGGAAGATGGCAAACGATATAACCGGGAAACCCGGGTAGCCCGTTACGTGCGCGATAAAATAAAACGGATGGACAAGAAGGAATGGGAAGATCAAATATCCTTGTATGGTGAAATGCCCCTTCGAAGGCCTTTTATTATTCAAGACCAACGTATTAAAAACCCCTCGCGGGCAGAAATTAAAAACGTGTTGCGCGCGATGGGCAAGTACGATATAACCGATCACCTGGATTGCGGCGCGTGCGGGTATGATACCTGCGAAGAACATGCCATAGCAATTATCAAGGGGTTAGCCGAAACAGAAATGTGCCTGCCCTATTCCATCGAAAAATTGCATAAGTCGGTAAACGAGTTGGCCATCTCGAACGAACAACTTGCATCAGTGCAACAAACCCTGAAACAAACCGAGAAACTTGCCCACATGGGCCAACTATCGGCTGGTATAGCCCATGAATTGAACAACCCCTTGGGCGTGCTCATCATGTACAGCAATATCTTGCTGGAAGAAACCCCACGGGAATCGCAACAATACGGCGACCTGAAACTCATGGTAGAGCAAGCCAACAGGTGCAGGAAAATCGTGAGCGGCCTGTTAAACTTTGCCCGGAAAAACCAGGTAAACGCCAAGGTAACTAATGCCGTGGAGCTGGTGCAACAAAGCATTGACGCGGTCATCATACCCCGGGAAACAGAGTTTTCTTTCACCCATGACTTGCGCGATCCCTATGCCAGCATCGATGGCGAACAAATGATCCAGGTACTGACCAATCTCATGAAAAATGCCATTGACGCGATGCCCAAGGGGGGAGAATTAATCGTGAGTTTAACCGAGGCTGACAATAACCTGGTATTTTCCATTTCTGACACGGGGATCGGGATTAGCGAGGAGGACAAGGAAAAAATATTTGAGCCCTTTTTTACGACCAAAGACATCGGTATGGGTACGGGATTGGGCCTGGCCACCACTTACGGCATCGTGAAAATGCACAAGGGGCAAATCTCGGTTGAATCCAATACAAACCCCGGGAAAGGAAAAACAGGGACAACTTTTACTATAAGATTACCCAGAAACTGTTAAAAGCAAACCAGATATGGCAGAAAACAAGAAATACAACAAAACCCTCCTGGTAGCCGATGACGATCAGGACTATCTCTTTCAACTGCGTTTTCATCTAGAAAAAAACGGTTTTCAGGTTTTGACGGCCGAAAGCCAACGAGAAGCCGAGAAAGTGCTGGAAGAAACAAAACCCGACCTGGCCATATTTGATTTAATGATGGAAAACGAGGACAGTGGTTTTATCCTGAGCTACAAGGCCAAACGAAAATACCCGGAAATGCCCGTGATTATAGCCACGGCCGTGGCAGCCGAAACAGGCATGTCTTTTGGCGTGGGAACTGAAGAAGAAAAAAAATGGATCAAAGCCGACCTATACCTGGAAAAAGGGCTTAGCCCGGCCCAACTCCAGGCAGAAATTGTTAAATTGCTGAATTTATAAGCCATGGAAAAACTAAATGTACTGGTAGTAGACGATGAACCCGGGATTTGCTCGGGCATCAACCGAATTTTATCAAATTTTACCGTAAGCTACCCTTTCATGGACCAGGACATAGGTTTTGATGTGCAAGAAGCATCCACGGGCGAAGAGGCCATCCAGTTCATAGACAAGGAAAAGCCCGATATTGTATTACTTGACAACAAGTTACCGGGCATCCTCGGCATTGACGTGCTGGAATACATCAACAAGAAAGGCTTGGATATCCTGGTAATGATGATCACTTCATATGCCTCGCTCGAATTGGCCGTGAAGGCTACCAATACAGGGGCATATGATTTCATCCCCAAACCTTTTACCCCCGCCGAGCTAAAAGCATCCATGGAAAATGTAAGCAAGCATTTGTTCTTGCGAAGGATGACGAGGCGCCTGAACCAGGAAGGCAAGCAAATCAGGTTCCAGTTTTTATCGGTTTTGTCGCACGAGTTAAAAGCCCCTATCAACGCCATTGAAGGATACCTGAAAATCATGAAAGAAAAACAAGCCGGTGAAAAAATTGATGACTACATGGACATGATAAACCGCTCCATGACACGGGTAAAGGGCATGCGGCACCTGATCATGGATTTGCTTGACCTAACACAGATAGAATCGGGCAAGAAAAGCCGGGAAGTGAAGGCCACGAACATAACAGAAATTGCCGAGGCAGCCATCGATACCATGGGACCCTACGCGATCCAAAAAGACGTGGAGGTGTTGTTGGAAGCTTCTGATGAAGTATGGCTCAAGGCCGACAAGGATGAAATAGAAATCGTGTTGAACAATTTAATTTCTAACGCGATAAAATATAACAAACCCGATGGAAAGGTGTTTTGCCGGGTACATGAAAAAGGGCACACCATCAAGATAGAAATCGAAGACACGGGCATTGGCATGGCCAAGGAAGACCTTGAAGGCCTGTTCAAAGAATTCGTGCGCATAAAAAACGAGAAAACAAAAAATATATCCGGTAGTGGTTTGGGGCTGTCTATCGTGAAAAAAATTGTAGACCTCTACAAGGGCGAGATCAAGGTGAGCAGTGAACCCGACAAAGGCAGTATTTTTAGAATTTATTTACCAAAATAAGATAACATTTTTTAATATCGCGTGTAAAATAAGACGAATGAAGCTACCAGAAAAAACAATTGAAAGGTTGAGCGCGTACAGGAGAACATTACTAACACTTGCCGCGAAGGGGAGGGAGCATGTTTACTCGCACGATCTTGCCAACTTGCACAATATCACTGCCGTTCAAGTGAGAAGGGACATCATGTTGATAGGGTACGCGAGTGTTTCCCGCAAGGGGTACAACATTCAAGAACTTATCAGGGTGATCGGGGACATAATTGACACGGAAGAAGGCCAAAATGTTGCCGTGGTTGGGGCCGGGAACCTGGGCAAGGCCATCACGGCCTATTTCATGGGAAAACGATCGAAACTGAACATCGTGGCCACTTTTGACGTGGACAAAGACAAGATAAACCGGGTTATTGCAGGTGTACACTGTTATCCCATGAACGAGTTGGGCAAAATAATCAAGGAAAAAAACATTACCATCGGCATTATCACCGTGCCCCCGGAGCAAGCCGTGCAAGTAGCCGAATTGCTGGTGTTCTCGGGCATACAAGGGATATTGAATTTTACCTCGGTATTGTTAAACGTGCCAAACCAAGTATACCTTGAAGAATACGACATGATAACATCGCTGGAAAAAGTAGCCTATTACGTGAAAAAAAAGAGTTTTGAACCAGAAGGGAAGAATAAAACAATTTCTAAATGAAAATCCATCATGGGTTAAAAAAAATCCACCAAATTAAAAACCCAGTGGTAACCACGGGTTCTTTTGACGGGGTGCACGTGGGGCACAAGGCCATATTAAAAAGGTTACGATTGTTGGCCGACATGATTAACGGGGAGTCGGTACTCATAACATTTTACCCGCACCCCCGGAAAGTATTGTACCCGGGTACCATCGGGAAAAACTTGAAAATGATAAATTCCCAGCCAGAAAAAATTAACCTGTTAAGCGAAACAGGATTGGATCATCTCGTGATCATCCCTTTCACGAAAGATTTTTCTAAAACATCCTGTGAAGAATTCGTGGAACATATCCTGATAAACCGGTTGCATGCCAAGATTATCGTGGTAGGGTTTAACCACTACTTCGGGTACAACCGGGAAGGGGACTATCAATTCCTTTTCCGGATGAAAGGCCGGCTCGGCTTCGAGGTCGAGGAAATACCCGAACAAGATATCCAAAACGAGACAGTGAGCTCGACAACAATCCGTGAAGCCCTGAAAACCGGCAACATCCAAAGGGTCAACGCCTATCTCGACCATTATTTTTCCATACGGGGAAATATTAAACCCGCGTGGTTCAAAGAAAACGGCGCCTTGTCCTTTCAGATCGAAAGGATAGAAGAAGAAAAACTAATCCCCCCGACGGGCACGTATGCTATTAGCTATTGCAAAAATGGCCTACAGGCCAAGGGAATTGCCTATGTCAAGAAAGATGCCCACAACAAGCAAGAAATCACGCTCGTGTTTGTCAATCCGGGATTTGAAATACATCCTGGCCAGGAAGAATTTTTCTTTCACAAGCGGGTTGGCCGAAAAATACCTTCAGGGGATATGCTCGCGAAAACAATCTGCCGGGACTGGGAAAAAATAGAAGAATTGATTTATTAACAAGCGTTTATCAATCAACTAAAAATTAATTTATAACAAAAAAATATTGTTTATCTTAGCAATGAAGATAAGCAAAACCTGTTTATAATTACAGGATGGGCAAAACACTTTCCACCATATTATCCATCGTGTTTTTTTGCACCCTTTCGGGAAAAGCAAAGGAGCAATTACGATTTGACAAACTTGGAATCGAAGACGGGCTTTCGCATAGCCTTGTCCATTGCATTGCCCAAGACAACAAGGGCTTTATCTGGATCGGGACCAACGGCGGGCTAAACCGTTATGATGGGAACACCTTTATCAATTTTTTGCCAGAACCCAAGGATCCCGAAAGCATCATGGGAGAAAACATCTCGAAAATTTACCAAAGCACCAATGGGTATTTATGGTTTTTATCAAGAAACTCTGGCATAAGCCGGTATATCCCATGGGAAGAAAAGTTTGAAAATTTCACCCAGGTGGAAGGAGGCTCATCCACCATCTCGAACAACTTGGTGAACTGTATTTTAGAAGATTCGGACGGAACAATATGGATTGGCACCATACAAGGACTGAATTATATTGAAAAGGGCAGCAGCAAGGTGAAACACTTGAAATGGATCAGGGAAAAATCGGGCAAAACCATTTTTTTAACAAACCCTTCAATTACTTGCTTGTTAGAAGACAGTGAAAAAAATATCTGGATTGGCACGCGCAATGGCCTGAACATGCTTACACCTGAAAAGGGCCGCTTGTACCAATTATGGATTGATTCCTCGGAGGTAGCCAAGGGGAAAGCACCCCCTACGCGCAATTGGATTCGGACACTTCACGAGGATAAAGACAAACAACTTTGGGTAGGCACAGAAGGGCACGGATTAACACGGGTTGATAAACAAAAAATACATTCTAATGGTAACATGAAATTTTCCTTTACCCGGTTTTTATACCAACGAGAAAAAGGCTATTATAACTCTCGCCGTTCTGTATATATTATCCTACAAGACAAGCAAGGGGCTATATGGACAGCGACAAACCTTGGCATTAGCAAGCTCGAGAAAGACACAAACGGGAAATACCGAACGGTACACTACCTCGAACCAAATAAACTGGAAAGGGAAAAAAAACAAAAACAGGTAAAAACCCTGTACAAAGATCATTCTGGTACGGTTTGGGCCGGTGGCAATCGCGGGTTACACAAGTATAACCCTGGCAAAGACATGTTTATTACCTACCATCATAACCCGAACGATCCATATAGCCTGCCGGGAAATATAGTAAGTACCATATTCGAAGACAATTCCGGGATATTATGGATCGGGTTCACGAAAGGCGGCTTGGCCAAACTGGATTTGCACCGTAAACAATTTATTCACTATTATCATGTTCCAGGTGAAGAAAATAGCCTGAAGAACAACGAGATATATAGCATTTACGAGGATGCCGGCAATATTTTATGGGCCGGCACGTCCGTCGGGCTGGCCCGTTATGATTATCGAAACGGAAAAGGCACCCTGTACCGTTACAACAGCACGAACACCAACTCCCCCATGGGATTTATAGTGGGCGAGATAGAACCCGATCCCAGGGGATTTTTCTGGATAGGTTACTATGATGGCCAAATTTCAAAGTTTTACCCTGAAAAAGAAAGGTTTAAACATTACTTGTATGATGAAGAAAAAAAGAATACCATTATTACCTGGTCAATAAGGGACATGCTACTTGATGAAGAAAAAAATTTATGGATAGGAGGTTGCACGGGCGGGCTAGGGCGTTTGAAAACAGAAAGCAACACGTTTCGCTATTTCATGCCAGATAGTACCAACTATAACAAGGCTACCTCCCTGAAAAACAACACCAATACCTTGAACGACATCCAGGTGCACAGTATCGTGAAAGACAAGGACGGTATTCTTTGGATCGGCACCCTTTCGGGGGGACTTAACCGCTATGACCCGGCTACCGGTGAATTTAAACATTTCACGGCCACGGCAAGTGAGGGCAGTATTTCATCCAACGAGATCAATACTATTTATATTGACAACCAGGATCGCTTCTGGATTGGCACCAACGGGGGCGGGTTAAACCGTTTTTTCCCCAGCGAGGAATCTTTTATTTCTTACACCCGACAAGACGGGATGCCCCATAACACGGTTTACGGAATTTTAGAAGATGGTAAAAACCGTTTATGGTTAAGTACTGGCAAGGGCTTGTCCTGTTTCAATCCAAGAACAAGGACCTTTAAAAATTATTATCATTCGGACGGCCTTCAAAGCAATGAATTCAATCAAAACGCATTTTTTAAAAACAAAAACGGGCGCATGTATTTCGGGGGGATAAACGGGATTACCGCCTTTTATCCTGATAGCATTATAGACAACCCGAGAAAACCAAAGGTCGTAATCACCGGTTTCAAACTATTTAACGAAACCGTGGACATTGGCGACACGATACAAGGAGACGTGATCCTGAAAAAATCTATTGCTTACTCGGATTCCCTGGCCTTGGCTTATCACAATAATGATCTTACCCTGGAATTCTCTTCATTGCACTATGCCAGCCCGCCCGATAACCATTATAGATACCGTTTGCTTAATTATGATAACAATTGGAAATATAGTAATCATTCGCACCGTTTCGCGAGCTACACGAACCTGAAACCCGGGGAATATACCTTTATCGTGAATGGCACGAACAATGATGGGGTTTGGGGCGAAAAGCCAGCCCGCCTGCACCTTACTATCCTGCCCCCCTGGTGGATGACATGGTGGTTTAAAGTGCTTTTAATCATAGTGATAATATTTCTATTAACATTGATCACCCGGCTCCGGACACGCCGGATCAACATTCAGAAAAGCATCCTGGAACAAGAAGTGGATGCACGTACGAAAGAACTTCGGAAAATCAACCATTCTTTAGAAGAAAGAAGAAAAGAGATCAGTGACCAAAAAGAAAGCCTTGAACAAAAAAACCAACTACTAGAAAAACAAAAAAAAGAAATTACGGCACAAAAAGAAAAAGTGCAAGAACTGGCCGACAAAGCAGAAGAAGCAAACCATTTAAAATTAAGGTTTTTCACCAATATATCCCACGAGTTTAAAACACCACTTACCTTGATATTGTCGCCCCTTGAAAAATTGATCCGGCAATTTTACCAACTTGATAAAAACTATATCCTTGATAACCTAAACATTATTCAAAGAAACGCGAAAAGGTTATTGGCCTTGATTAATGAACTAATGGAATTCAGGCAACTGGACACGGGGAAAACAAATTTGAAACCAAGCCGGTTCGAATTAGTCCGGTTTACGAGTGATATCATGGATGTTTTTCAAGATGTGGCCCACGCGAGAAACATAAATTTAGCCCTTGAAAGTAAATATGAAAATATAATAGTGTCATGGGATGCCCTAAAAACAGAAAAAATTATTTACAACCTCTTGTCGAACGCGATAAAACACACGCCCGGTGAAGGGCACGTGAAAATTAAGATTGGCCCTGTACAGTATCCCGGTAATGAAACCATCCAGGTAACCATAACAAACACGGGAAAAAATATACCCGTTGAATTTCATGAAAAAATATTTGAACGCTTTTATTTTGCTGATAAACAAAATGAATTCATGGGAAGGGACAGCGGGATCGGTTTGTCACTTTGCAGGGAATACATAACACTACAAGGTGGACAAATAGGTTGTAAAAACACAGGTGACGGGGAGACGGCCTTTTTCTTTGAATTGCCGGCCATGATAACT
>CAZKIR010000122.1:0-9968 GCA_964552835.1 uncultured Bacteroidales bacterium | reverse complement strand
GAAAAACCCCGTAAACTTGAACTGGTGCTGCCGGCCAAAACCTACGACAACCGAAAACGCTGGGTAAAACTGGTAGGTGATGCCGTGATAGACGAAAAAGGCGAGGTGCAGAAAATACGGGGCACTTTGCAAGATGTTACCAAAACCGTCCGTATCCGAAATTCCATTACACGGGCCAAAGAAAAAGCCGAGGAAGCCGACAGGCTCAAGTCGGCATTCTTGGCCAACATGAGCCACGAGATACGCACGCCCATGAACGGCATCCTGGGCTTTGCCGAACTGATGCGGAAAGATAATCTACCTTCTGAAAAAAAGACAAAATTCCTGGATATTATCCAAAGCAACGGGAAACACCTGATGAAACTCATTAATGATATCATTGATATCTCGAAAATTGAATCGAACCAGGTAAAAATTGAAAAACGGAAATTTAACCTGAACGATTTAATGAACGAGATGTACGTGTTTTTCCACGAGGCCCGGGAAGCCATGGGCAGGGGAAACGTGGATATACAACTCTCCATGTGCCCATGCCCGGCCTACTGCATGGTATACTCCGACCCTGCCCGCTTGCGCCAGGTATTGACCAATTTATTAAACAACGCCCTCAAATATACCCCACGGGGAAAAATAGAATTCGGCTATCATCTTTCAGAGATACGGAACAAGAAATACTTGCATTTTTTCGTGAAGGACACGGGGCCGGGAATTCCAAAAGAAAAACAAAAGATGATTTTCGGGCGCTTTTCAAGGGGCGAGGAAGATGAGGAATTTCAACAAGGAGGTGCCGGGCTGGGCTTAAGCATTACCCAGGGCCTGATCGAATTGCTGGGAGGAAAAATATGGTTGGAATCCGAAATAAACAAGGGCTCAACTTTCTTTTTCACCCTCGAATACCACCCCACCTACGAGGCCCCTGATGGTAAATCCTTGTTTAGCAATTTGCTTGATAGCAACTTATGGGAAAATAAAACCCTATTGGTGGCCGTGAACGATGATAGATGTTTTTTGTTCCTGAATGATTTGCTGTCCCGGATGCCCGGGGAAACAATCCATGCCCGCTCTGTGAAAGAAGCCCGGAAAATACTGGAAAGAACAACGGCTGATATCATCTTGCTCGATTCAGATATCCTCATCAAAGAAGGGGTTAAAAAAGTGCGCGAGCTAAAAAAAGCCGGGAAAAACCCCCCGCTTGTCCTGCAATATTCGCCCAAAGATACTTTTTTGATTGATGAAATAAACCATGGCCTGGTTGATAAAAAAGTTGCCAAGCCAATGGATTCAAAACAATTGATAGAAATTCTCAACAATTATTACAAGAGTGCCCAAGAATAAAACAAAAAACTTTCCCGCATTTTTCAATATCTTCGCGCCAACCTAAAGAAAAATTATAGCTAATGAAACGCCTGGTGCCATATCTTTTCTGGTTTTGGATCCTGTTTATTACCTGGATGGCCATGCGCGCGGGCACCCCTGGCACGGGGCCAGGCAGTGAAAAATACATTTTTTCTATCCGTTTAGATTACTGGAAGCACCTGGGGGCATTTGGCCTACTGGGCTTGGCCTATTTTGGCACCAGGCCCTGGCTTTTCCGTGAAAAAATGTACAAGCCATTGCTTGTAGGCTTTGCTTTGCTCGCGGGATACGGCCTGGGCCTCGAGCTTATACAATTTTTTGTCCCTGGCCGGGCATTTAACCCGCTTGATATACTGTTTAACATGATAGGGTTACTCGGGGGGGGCATTGCTTGTTATATTTATTATATTCCCATGAAAGGCCGGTTTTTTAATGAATAGGATGTCCATTCTTTTTTTTCGCCATCGCTATCGCCATCGAAAAAAATCCATGATAATTAGCTTTTCTTTATGCAAAGTAAGGCCAATAAAACCTCTACAAGGTATCCAGGTACTTGGCATGACACCTTTTCACAGCCCTAACCGACTAGGAACTACGGGCATTTCGGAAAATGATATTATAAATGGCCAGGAAAAAATACCGGGTATCGGTAAGCAAGGGCCTTTTTTCGTATGCCTGGAGGTATTTCATCTCGGAAGCCATGATCTCATCGAGTGTTTTGGGCATATCGGCATAAAACGGGGGTATCAGTCCAGGTTTGTACCTTACCCTCTTTTCCCTCAACTCGGGCATGTACAAGTTAAAATAATGCTCGCTCAATGGCCGGACCCCCACTATTTTAACATCTCCTTTCATTAGGTTTACTAACATGGGGAGTTCATCGAGCCATAGTGTCCTGAAAATTTTTCCCAGGGTCGAAATACGGAAGTCGTCATGAAATTTACCGCCTTCTTTCAGGTAATTTTTTTGAAACACGAAATCCTGCAAGTACTCGGCATAAGGGTGCATGGTACGAAGCTTGTACACGTTAATGTATTTACCGTTTTTCCCAATGCGCCTTAATTTTATAATCGGGCCATAGGAAGGGTCCGGGTCAAAATAAGGTTGTTGCTTTTTACGGGCCACGAAATATAGCTGGTTATTGATTTTTTGCTCGTCAACAAGCTCGAACCCGCAAGAATAAAGCCTACCGTAAGTTTCGGCACGGGTCAGCACCTGGTTATTTCCCCTGGTAAGAAAAAAATAAATTCCCTTGGTAAGGGCAAACTTTGGAAAAACGCGTTTCAGGATAAAATCAAAAAAATAATAAATATAATTTAAGCCCGGGGGGTATTTCAATAAAAGCCTTTCTTTCCGTTGGTTTTTTGTTTCAACGTGGTTAATAAAAAAACCATTGATTGGCAATTTGGCATTAATTGCCTCAAAAAACCGGTTAATCTCGCGAATGTCATTGATCCTTTTCAGGTTGACCATGTTTTGATAAAAACGATCCGCTTGTTTTAAAATATTAAAACGGGTAGTAGTAGAGATTAGCAAGGTCCGGGGATGATGGATATCCAGGTGCCTTGTTACGAAATAAAATACCTCACGGCCGTATTCTTCAATAAAAAACTCATCCAGGTGACTGCTCACGGTAGCTTGTTCTTCCAACGCGATAGTTTCAATGGCCCGTATGGGCGGGGAGGGTTCGAAGGGCACGTGACTGCCTGGATAGGGGCTTTTTCCATTGGTTTTCACGGCGCGGGTCTTGATAAAATAATAGGCTAAGTTCCCGGTGGCCAGTTCCAGTACCGTGGCCATGACAAAAGTCCCCAGCACGATGAGACGGGAAAAATGCAATTCACGTAACATGTACATCAAGAACATGATGACTGAAAGGGAAATAAAATTGCTGGTCAGGATACGGCTATTTACCTGTACCAGGCGGGTGTAAATATGAATATTATATTTTTTGCATATAAAAGAACAGGCTATCCAAATAAGTAAAAACCAGAATACAGCAGGAAAATAGCTTTCCACGTACCCTAAACTGCCTCCAGGTTTTAACCATAAGATAAACAAGAACGCGAAGCTCAATATCAACAAATCCAGCAAGAAAAAACTACCTGACTTTTTTGAATACATTGTTCTATTTCAAATTCTTATGCCCTTCCATTCTCACGTTTTTTTCTTAAAAAACCGTTTTTGAAAGATCAAAATAGTGAAAACCCCGGTAGTAATGGATGAATCGGCAATGTTAAACACGGGCCGGAAAAAGATAAAATGCCTGCCGCCCCAGATCGGGGCCCACTCGGGCAGCCTTGTATCAATTAAAGGGAAGTAGAGCATATCAACCACTTTTCCCTGGAACCATCCTGCATAACCGCCCCCTTCAGGGAACATGCTGGCCACCTGGTAATGGCTATCCGTGAAGATAACACCATAAAACACGCTGTCAATAATATTGCCGATTGCCCCGGCCAGTATCATGGCCACGCAGGCAATCAAACCCGGGTGCTCTTTCTTTTTTATCAAATCATTTAAAAACCATATAATAGCACCAACGGCCAATATCCTGAAAAGGGTAAGGAAAAATTTTCCTTTTTCCCCACCGAATTCAAGGCCAAAAGCCATGCCGTTATTTTCCACGAAATGCAACCGGAACCAATCGCCTATCACGTGATAATCTTCTCCCAGTATCATGTTGGTTTTTACCAGGTACTTGCTTACTTGATCGATCAAGAGGATGCCAAAAACAATGAGGAAGGCCTTTTTTGCCTGTGAATTCATCTATATATATTTTTATAAAAAAAAGATCGGAAGACAGGTTCCAATCATTTTTTTCATGGGTAGCAACTGTTTTTATTATTTCTGGTTCATTTTAGCGTCAATGCTTAAGGTGGCATGCGGCACGGCACGCAGCCTTTCTTTCGGGATTAATTTTCCCGTTTCACGGCATACCCCGTAGGTTTTGTTCTCGATCCGGATCAAGGCCGCTTCCAAGTGCTGGATAAACTTTGATTGCCTTTGGGCCAAACGGCCTGCTTCTTCCTTAGATAAAGTAGCGGCACCTTCCTCCAATACTTTAAAAGTGGGCGATGTATCTTCGGTGTCGTTACTTTCAGTATGCGTGATCGCCTTCCGCAAGGCATCATAATCTTTCTTGGCCTTGTTAAGCTTGTCAAGGATAATTTCTCTAAATTCCTTCAGCTCCTCATCAGAATATCTAACTTTTTCTGTCATAACAATCTTGTTTTAAGCCCGTAAATATAACAAAATATTTTAATAAACGGATTAAACCGTTTTTTCTATATATATCAAGGTGTTTATTTCATTATCAATTTCTACGGTTTTCGCTGCATCTTGTTCAGTTTTATCCACTAATTTTATATCCCGGGCCAGTGTTTGCTCCTGGATATAGTGCTTGTGTTTCTCTATGGCCAGGTTAACGGGATCGTTCTTTTCAATTTCAATTTTTATCTTGTCGGTAACTTCAAAACCACTTTCCTTTCGGATATTTTGTATCCTGTTCACCAGCTCCCGTGCTATACCTTCCTGGCGTAGCTCATCGGTAACATTTACATCAAGGGCAATGGTTATGTTGCCCTCGTTGGCCACCAGCCAACCGGGTATGTCTTCAGAAAGGATTTCCACATCGCCCATCCCCAGGTCAATTTTTTCTCCATCTACATCAATCTCGTAATGGCCTTGCCGTTCGAATTCTTGTATCTCGGGTTGACTGAATTTTGCCAGGCTTGCCGCGATCTGTTTCATCTTCTTCCCGTGTTTGGGCCCCAGGACTTTAAAATTAGGTTTAATTTTTTTCACCAGGATATCGGCCGTGTCGGTGATATATTCTACTTCTTTCACGTTTACCTCAGTGAGGATGAGGTTTTTCACGGCCTCGAAATTGTTCTTGAAGTGCTCGTTCATCAAGGGCAGCATAATTTTTTGCAAGGGCTGGCGCACTTTAATGTTCACTTTTCGACGTAAGCCCAATATCATGGAAGAAACCTGTTGGGCAATGTCCATTTGTTCTTCCAGGTCATTGTTGATAGCGCTTTCGTCGTAACCAGGAAAATTTACCAGGTGCACCGACTCTTCTTCAAACCTTCCTGAAACCCCGTTTAAATCCTGGAACAATTGATCGGCGTAAAAAGGAACCACGGGGCTAATCAGGATAGCTATGGTTTCAAGGCATTGGTACAAGGTTTGGTAGGCAGCTATCTTATCTTGACCATATTCGCCGCCCCAGAAGCGTTTCCTGTTCAGGCGGACGTACCAGTTGCTCAGGTGCTCGGTAACGAAAAGTTGAATAGCCCTGGCTGCACGGGTCACCTCGTATTCCTGGTATGCCTTGTCAACATCACGGCAAAGGGAATTTAACAAAGAGATAATCCAACGATCTATTTCTGGCCGGTCTTCCAGCGCGATTTCTTTTTCCTGGCAATAAAAACCGTCCACGTTGGCGTAGAGGGCAAAAAAAGAGTAGGTATTATAAAGGGTACCAAAAAATTTCCGCTTTATCTCGTCTACCCCATTCATGTCGAACTTGATGTTGTCCCATGGTTGGGAATTCGTCATCAGGTACCACCTTACCGGGTCGGCGCCGTTTTCTTCAATAGCCTGGAAAGGGTCGATGGCGTTGCCCAGGCGTTTGGACATCTTGTTGCCTTTTTTGTCGAGTATTAAACCGTTTGACATGATATTCTTGTAAGCCACCGAATCGAACAACATACCTGCCAGGGCATGCAAGGTAAAAAACCAGCCCCGGGTTTGGTCCACGCCCTCGGCGATAAAATCGGCCGGGAACCGTTTTGAAAAATTTTCCATATTCTCGAAGGGGTAGTGCAATTGTGCATAGGGCATGGCGCCCGAGTCAAACCACACGTCGATAAGGTCGGTTTCCCTGTACATGGGCTTACCCTTGGAAGAGACCAAGACGGTGTTGTCCACGAAAGGACGGTGTAAGTCAAACAAATTATAATTCCCGTCCGAGAAATCATCTGCCTTGAATTCGGCGAGGGGATTTTCGTCCATGACCCCGGCTTTCACGGCTTTTTCCATTTCATCGCGCAACTCGGCCACCGAACCAATGCATTTTTCCTCGTCTTTTTCTTTGGTAACCCATATAGGCAAGGGGGTCCCCCAGTAGCGGGAACGGCTAAGGTTCCAGTCAACAAGGTTCTCGAGCCACTTGCCAAAGCGTCCGGTGCCTGTTGATTCGGGTTTCCAGTTAATGGTTTTGTTCAATTCCATCAGGCGCCCTTTCATGGCCGTGGTACGCACGAACCATGAGTCCAGGGGATAGTACAGCACGGGCTTGTCGGTACGCCAGCAATGCGGGTAATTGTGCACGTGTTTTTCGATCTTGAAGGCCTTGTTATCTTTTTTCAGGTACACGGCAATGTCCACGTCAATGGTAGGGTCTTCATCAGAAAGGCTCTCGTCGTACTCGTTTTTCACGAACCGGCCGGCAAAATCGAGGTATTCCTGCTCATTCACGTGTTTTCTCGTGAAATCTTCGTCCAGGTCCTCGATGGGATAAAAACGGCCTTGTTTATCGACCAAAGGATTCGTTATCCCGTGGACGTCGCGTACCACCAGTGCCGGGATGCCGTGTTGCTTGGCAACGCGATAATCATCTTCCCCGAAGGTGGGCGCTATGTGAACGATGCCTGTCCCTTCTTCGGTGGTCACGAAATCGCCGGTAAGTACCCGGAAAGCTTCTTGCCCGGGTTTTACCCACTCGATTAATTGCTCGTAACGGATACCTTCGATTTGTTCGCCCGTAATTTCTTCTAATTCCTGGTAAGGAATTTTTTTATCGCCAGGCTTGTACCCCTCGAAAGGCAAATCTTTGTTCGCTTCCAGAAAATACACGGGCATCCTATCCTTGGCCAGGATCACGACCTGTGGTTTCCCGGTATACTGGTTAAAGGTTTTCACCTTCTTGTAGACAATATCTTTTCCAACGGCCAGCGCGGTATTCGAGGGCAGGGTCCAGGGCGTGGTAGTCCAGGCTAAAAAGTATGTTTCCAAACCTTCTTCTTCGAAAAGAAACTCGGACAACTCGTCGCGTATGGCTTTAAACTGGGCAACCACGGTGGTATCTTTCACGTCGCGATAACAACCGGGCTGGTTCAGTTCATGGGTACTAAGGCCGGTACCCGCCGCGGGCGAATAAGGTTGAATCGAATATCCCTTGTACAACAAGTCTTTTTCAAAAAGTTTTTTTAACAAGTGCCAGACAGTCTCGATATACCGGTTGTCATAGGTAATGTAGGGGTTTTCCATGTCTGTCCAATACCCCATCTTGTCGGTTAGTTCTTCCCAGGCATCAGTATATTTCATCACTTCGCGGCGGCAAGTATCGTTGTAATCTTCCACGCTGATTTTCTCGCCAATATCTTCCTTGGTGATACCCAGCAATTTTTCCACGCCCAGTTCAACGGGCAGCCCGTGGGTATCCCAACCAGCCTTTCGTTGCACCTGGTACCCTTTCAAGGTTTTATAACGGCAAAAAATATCCTTGATGGTACGGGATATCACGTGATGGATACCCGGCATCCCGTTGGCCGAGGGGGGGCCTTCATAAAAAACGAACGACTCTTTTCCCTCGCGGGAAGCAATGCTCTTGTGAAACGTGTTGTCCCTTTCCCATTTTTCACGTACCGCTTTATTGATGGACGGCAAGTCTAATCCTTTGTATTCTTGGAACTTTTGGTTCATCTACACCGAATTTTTCAGGTTTTCTAAAAACACACAAAGATATAGGTATGCAATTAAAAAACCAACTGAAAAGATTCTTACTTTAATGATCAAATATTGGCTTTTTGCAGGGTGAAAGCGAACGAACTGCCATTGCCCGGTGTTGAACTCACGTTAATGGTTTGGCCATGGGCCTCGATGATGTGCTTGACAATGGCCAGGCCTAGCCCCGTGCCCCCTTGCTCGCGCGAGCGGCTCTTGTCAACACGGTAAAACCGTTCAAAAATCCGGTTCAGGTCTTTCTTGTCAACGCCAATCCCATCGTCCGCGACCTCTATTAACACGTTCTCGCCCATATCATGGAAAGAAACCTTGGTTTTGCCACCGTCTTTGCCATATTTAATAGAATTATTGATCAGGTTATTGATCACGTCAAACATCTTGTCGCGATCGGCTTGTATCTGGATCGACTTGCTGTAGCTGGAATCAAATTGCAAGGAAATATTTTTTTTCTGGGCGTGAATATCTTGCATGTCAAAGGCTTCTTCGATTAACCGCACGATGTTGAATTTTTCGAACCGGAGTTCCAGGTCGCCCGATTCCAGGCTCGAGATGGTCTCCAGGTCTTCCACGATAGAGATCATCCGGTTAATACTTTTTTCTGCCCTAAGCAAGTATTGCTTGTTGATAGTGGGATCGTCCATGCCGCCGTCCAACAAGGTAAGGATATAGCCCTGGATATTAAAAATCGGGGTTTTTAGCTCGTGTGATACATTGCCAAGAAACTCTTTCCGGTATTTTTCCTGTTTTTTTAATTTTTTAATTTCCTTGGTTTTTTTCCGGGCCCAATTTATCACGTCATCGTTCACTTCCTGGATGATATCTTTTTCCTCGATCTTTTTCTTTAGTTCTTTTTCAGGGATATTCAGTTTTTGAATGGTTTTATATATCGGGTTAATTTTCTCGAGGATAAAATTATTCAGCATGTAATACACGATGATGTAGGTAATGATGAAAATTGACAAGATCGTGAAAACAAGGGGCAAGATGTAATTGCCCTCGTTAATGCTCAGGATAAAAATAATCATGGCCCCTGCTATCGCGGAAGTAATCAAGGATATGTACACGGCCATTTGCCGGGGGGAAGAAGTTTTCATCAATTTCAATTTATTCTTCAAGCAAAAGAAGTAATTTTTCAAATATATAAAAAAACATTGTTTTCCACTTCACTTTTTCACGGTAGGTATAACCATTCAGGCAAAAGCCGCACGCGTTTTATTCTCTCGCGAAGGCGCGAAGGAATGCCTATTCCTCGGAAAAGTAGCAGGTGCTTCTCTTTGCCTCACCGCGGTCTTAGCGTGAAGTTTTTTCCCGGCGTGAGGATCCGCCCGGGTTTTTCATAAAAAGCTTCCAGGACAGAACGTGGGATCATAGAGATTACCCTTGGCTAAGCTGCTGCTTCACGATTTTTGAAATATATTTTCCTATGATATCAAATTCCAGGTTTACCACGGTATCTTTTTTTATCTGGTGAAAATTCGTGATCTCGTAAGTATAGGGTATAATGGCCACTTGAAAGGAATTGTCACGGGAATTTACCACCGTCAGGCTCACGCCATTTACCGAGATTGACCCTTTTTCCACGGTAATGTTATCGCCAGTGGGTTCATATTCAAAGGTAAAATACCAGCTCCCCCCGGCTTCTTCCACGGCCGTGCAGGTGGCCGTCTGGTCCACGTGGCCTTGCACCAGGTGCCCGTCAAGCAAGCTTTCCAGCTTCAGGCTGCGTTCCACGTTCACCTTATCGCCCACTTTTAAAAAGCCCAGGTTAGATTTCCCGAGGGTTTCTTGCACGGCCGTCACGGTATATTCTTTCCCGTCATTTTTGACTACCGTGAGGCATACCCCGTTGTGCGATACAC